>JAFAPJ010000261.1 GCA_019247255.1 Methylobacteriaceae bacterium
AACCGGCGCACGAGCGCCCGATCCTTCTCGAGATACTGGCGATATTCCTTGTAGGTCGTTGAACCGATGCAGCGCAGCGTGCCGGCTGCGAGAGCGGGCTTGAGCAGGTTCGACGCGTCCATCGCGCCGCCCGAGGTCGCACCGGCGCCGATCACGGTGTGGATCTCGTCGATGAACATGATGGCGTTGGGATGCGCCTCGATCTCCTTGACGACCTGCTTCAGCCGCTCCTCGAAGTCGCCCCGGTAGCGCGTGCCGGCGAGCAGCGTGCCCATGTCGAGCGAGAACACGATCGCGTTCTCGAGCACCTCCGGCACCTCGCCGCGCACGATCTTGCGGGCGAGCCCTTCCGCGATGGCGGTCTTGCCGACGCCCGGGTCGCCGACGAGCAGCGGGTTGTTCTTCTGCCGCCGGCAGAGAACCTGGATCGTGCGCTGCACCTCGGATTCGCGCCCGATGAGCGGGTCGATTTTCCCTTCGCGCGCCTTCTTGTTGAGGTTGACGCAATAGGTATCCAGCGCCTCACCCTTCTTCTTGCCGCGCCCGTCCTCGTCGCCTTGCGGACGCTCGTTCGATTCGTCCTCCTGCCCGCGGGGCGGGCGCGCCTCGGACAGGCCCGGGCGCTTCGCGATCCCGTGGCTGATGTAGTTCACCGCGTCGTAGCGGGTCATGTCCTGCTCCTGCAGGAAGCAGGCGGCGTGGCTCTCGCGCTCGGCGAAGATCGCGACGAGCACGTTGGCGCCCGTCACCTCCTCCCGGCCGGAGGATTGGACGTGGATGACCGCGCGCTGGATGACGCGCTGGAAGCCGGCAGTCGGCTTCGAATCCTGCCGCCCGTCCGTGACGAGGTTGGCGAGCTCGCTGTCGACGTATTCGACGAGGTTGCGGCGCAGGACGTCGAGCTCGACGCTGCAGGCCCGCATCACGGACGCGGCGTCCTGGTCGTCAATCAGCGCGAGCAGCAGGTGCTCGAGGGTCGCGTATTCGTGGCGGCGTTCGCCGGCGAGGGCTAGGGCGCGGTGGAGAGCCTGTTCGAGGCTGCGCGAGAAGCTCGGCAAGGGGACCTCTGTTCCGTTATTTCTTTTCCATCACGCATTGCAGCGGGTGCTGGTGCTTGCGTGCGAAATCCATGACCTGGGTCACCTTGGTCTCCGCGACCTCGTAGGTGAACACCCCGCACTCTCCCACGCCGTTCTGGTGCACGTGGAGCATGATGCGGGTCGCGTCCTCGCGCGACTTGTTGAAGAAGCGCTCGAGGACCAGCACGACGAACTCCATCGGCGTGTAGTCGTCGTTGAGCAGCAGGACGCGGTAGAGGTTCGGGCGCTTGGTCCTGGGCTTCGTCTTGGTGATGATCGCGGTGCCCGCGCGTCCGTCATCCGCCCCATTCGAGCGGGAGCCCGCGAGGGTGGGACGCTGCGCGATGCCGAGCATGCCGTTCATGCCGCGATGACCTGACCCTGCACTCCGCCTGCACTCCGGATGAGACGTCCCCTACGAACCCGGCCGAGGCCGGTTCGATCCGTTCGGGCAATCTAGGGCGCTCGCCCCCGCCGCGCCAGATGGTGAACGGCGCGCCCCCCGGTTTCGGACGGCGGCATCGTGGCACGGCCCGTGCCACGCGCAAGGCCGCGCAAACGAAAACGCCCGGCCGAAGCCGGGCGTCATGATCCTGACCGAAGGCCGGGACAGGTCAGGCGGAGGTGCGGACCTGGGCGACGAGACCCTGGACGGGCGCGGCGACCTCGCGAGCCGTCTTGGTGGCGAGCTCGCTCATCTTGGTCATCTGGCCGACGAAGCCCTCGTAGGCGCCCCGGAGATAATCGCCCTGGATCTCGAACGCCTTGTCGAGCGTGCGGACGCCCGCGAGCTTCTCGAGCGTCGCCGCGCCGTGCTCGTAGGTGCGCTTGGCATAATCGGCGGCCTCGACCGCGGCCGTCTGCACGCCCTGCTGCCAGGCGCCCAGAGCCTTGTAGGTGGCGTCCACGCCGTCCTTGCCGATCTTCTGAATGCTGTCCATCTGCATCGCTCATCTCCCAGCCAAGCGGGCGCAAGCCCGCGAACATCTTCGGATCGAGGCCTCGGCGCCGTCCGCCGGCTTATATGCAGCGCACAATAAGTTGGGTCAAGACCCATGTTGCGACGCACAATCCAGGTCGAATCAGTCACTTAACCCATCCGTAACCGCGTCCCACTCAATCTCGGGGCTGTGTCGTGACGGTTCGGGGCTTCGCGGAGCGCCGACGGTCCTCGTGAGAGCGTCGGAGCGGAGTGTCATGTTGCGTCGCGTGTACGTCCGGCGGCTCGGCCTCGCGCTCCTCGCGACGACCTTTGGCACCGCGGCGCTCACGACGACCTCGACCCCGGCCGAGGCCCGCCGGCACCATCACCGCAAGGCGAGCGCCTCGCGCAGCGTCTACGCGCCGCCCTTCTCCGCGATGGTCGTCGACGCGAATACCGGGCGCAGCATGTACGCGGTCAACGAGGACGAGCCGCGGCATCCGGCCTCCATCACCAAGGTAATGACGCTCTACCTCCTGTTCGAGCAGCTCGAGCGCGGTGGCCTCAAGCTCGATTCCGAGCTCACCGCGACGGCGCGCTGCGCCGCGCAGGCGCCCTCGAAGATCGGGCTTCGGTCCGGCCAGACGATCGAGGTCGAAGACGCCATCAAGGCGCTCGTCACGAAATCGGCGAACGATGCCGCCTGCACGATCGCGGAAAACCTCGCGGATTCGGAGGAGGAATTCGCCGAGAAGATGACCCGCAAGGCCCGCCAGCTCGGCATGTCCCGCACGGTCTACCGCAACGCCTCCGGCCTTCCCAACCC
>JAFAPJ010000327.1 GCA_019247255.1 Methylobacteriaceae bacterium
CAGGAAGGTCTCGGCCTCGCGCAGGTCGAGCGTGAAGATCGAGGAGGAGAGCCCGGCGCCGACCGCGTTCTGCAGCGCGATCGCGTCGGCGAGCGCGTCATAGCGCGTCACGTAGAGGATCGGCGCGAAGGTCTCGCGCAGCATCGGCCCGTCCTGGCGCGGCATCTCCACGATGGCTGGCCGCATGTAGACCGCCTCGCCCGCGCCGATCCGCTCGCCGCCGTGGACCGTCGCGCCGAGGTCGCGCGCTTCGGCGAGGGCGCGCTCGGCCCCTGCGAACGCGGCCCCGTCGATGAGCGGCCCGACGAGCGTCCCCGGATCGCGCGGATCCCCGACCCGCACCGAGGCGGCGGCGCGGACAAGGCGGGGCACCAGTCGGTCGTAGACGTCGCGGTGCACGAAGAGGCGGCGCAAGGTCGTGCAGCGCTGCCCCGCCGTGCCCATGGCCGCGAAGGCGATGCCCCGGAGGGCGAGGTCGAGATCGGCCGAGGGCGTCACGATCGCGGCGTTGTTGCCGCCGAGCTCGAGGAGCGCGCGGGCGAAGCGCCGGGCGAGCCGCGGGGCGACCTCCTGGCCCATCCGGGTCGAGCCCGTGGCCGAGACGAGCGGCACGCGCGGATCGTCGACGAGCGCCTCGCCCAGATCGCGCCCGCCGATGAGAAGCTCGAGGAGGCCGTCGGGCGCGTCGCCGAAGCGCGAAGAGGCGCGGCGGAACAGGGCCTCGACGGCGAGCGCGGTGAGCGGCGTCTTCTCCGACGGCTTCCAGACCACCGGGTCGCCGCACACGAAGGCGAGGGCGGCGTTCCAGGACCAGACCGCGACCGGGAAATTGAAGGCCGAGATGACGCCCACGACGCCCAGCGGGTGCCAGGTCTCCATCATGCGGTGGTCCGGCCGCTCGGTCGCGATCGTCAGCCCCGTCAGCTGCCGCGACAGGCCGACCGCGAAGTCGCAGATGTCGATCATCTCCTGAACCTCGCCGAGGCCCTCGGAGGCGATCTTGCCGACCTCGAGCGTCACGAGTCGCCCGAGCTCGTCCTTGGCGGCGCGCAGCTCCTCGCCGAGGAGCCGCACGAGCTCGCCCCGCCGCGGCGGCGGGACGAGCCGCCAGCGCAGAAACGCGTCCTGCGCCCGGCCCATCGCCTCGGCGGCCTCGGCCGGGGTCGTCTCGCGCAGGTGCAGGATCGCCTCGCCCGTGATGGGCGAGCGCGCCGGGAGCCCCCCCGCGGGCAGGAACCGGTGCTCCGGGACGCCGAGGCGGCCGAGGATGGCGCGCGCCTCGGCTTCGATCGCGGCGGAGGGCGAGCTCGTCGTCATGGGGATCTCGTCCGTTGAAGGCTGTCGGGTCGGGCGAGGCTTACTCCCGGGCGGGCGCGGGGTGAACCGACTTCCCGCGTGACGGCACGACGGCATGGGTGATGAGGCTTACTCCCGGGCGGGCGCGGGGTGAACCAGGGTGCGTCCGGCCGCGCCCGGATGACCGGGACAGGCTTAGCCATGAGGTGGGAGACATGTCCCGCTCACCCCGGCGAAGGCCGGGGTCCAGGAAGCCGCAAGGCACGGAGAGCAGATCAGGCCTGGATCCCGGCTTCAGCCGGGATAAGCGGTCGCGGAAGCTGTCTGGGCCGAGAGGACGGTCGGGCCGGCGGCCGCGGTCAGCGCGTCAGGCGGGCCAGCAGGCTCGAGGTGTCCCAGCGTCCGCCACCCATGCGCTGCACCTCGGCGTAGAACTGGTCGACGAGGGCCGCGACCGGCAGGGTGGCGCCGTTCCTCCGCGCCTCGTCGAGGCAGATCGACAGGTCCTTGCGCATCCAATCGACCGCGAAGCCGAACTCGTATTTGCCCTCGTTCATGGTCCGGCCGCGGTTCTCCATCTGCCAGGAGCCGGCCGCGCCCTTGGAGATCACGTCGAGCACGGCCTCGATGTCGAGCCCGGCGCGCTTCCCGAACCCGATCGCCTCGGCGAGGCCCTGGACCAGCCCGGCGATGCAGATCTGGTTCATCATCTTGGCGAGCTGGCCCGAGCCCGCAGGCCCGAGGAGCCGGCACGATCGCGCGTAGCTCATGATCACCGGCTCAACCTTCGCGTAGGTCTCGGGCGCGCCGCCGCACATCACCGTGAGAACGCCGTTCTCGGCGCCGGCTTGACCGCCCGAGACCGGCGCGTCGACGAAACCGACCCCCTTCGCGGCCGCGGCCGCCTCGAGCTCGCGCGCGATGCTCGCCGAGGCCGTCGTGTGGTCGACGAAGGTGGCGCCAGCCGCGAGCGCCGCGAAGGCGCCGTCCGGGCCGGTCGTCACGGCGCGCAGGTCGTCGTCGTTGCCGACG
>JAFAPJ010000343.1 GCA_019247255.1 Methylobacteriaceae bacterium
GTGCGGCCGCCTTTCAGGGCAAGCGCCTTCTCGCCGAAGAGCCCGCGGCGCCAGCCCTTCAGCGCCGGCACGTCGGCCTCGTCGTCCTCCGCGATCGCCTCGAGGTCGTCGACGGTCGCGATGACCTTCGGGGCGACGCGCTCGTTCTCGGCGACCGCCCGCAGCAGCACCTTCAGGAGCTCGACGATCGCGCCGCCGCCCGGCCGGCCGCGGTTGCGGCCGGAAGCCGGCAGCGTCGCAGGGTCGCGCGCGAGCCCGCGCTCGACGGCCGCCAGGATGTCGGCCCCGGTCCGCGAGCGCTCGAAGCCGTTGGGAATCGTCCGCAGACGCCCGAGCGCCTCGACGCTGCGCGGGGCCGAGACCGCGACGTCCACCACCGCCTCGTCCTTGAGAATGCGGGCGCGCGGTACGTCGCGCTCCTGCGCCTCGCGCTCGCGCCAGGCCGCGACCTCCATGAGCACGGCGATCTCGCGCGGCTTGCGCAGCCGCCCCGCGAGCCGCTGCCAGGCCGCCTCGGGATCGTTGCGGTAGGTCTCGGGCGAGGTGAGCACGGCCATCTCGTCCGCGAGCCACTCGGTGCGGCCCGTCCGCTCGAGCTCGGCCACGAGCGCCTCGTAGATCTGGACGAGATGCGTCACGTCCGAGACCGCGTAGACGAGCTGCGCCTCGCTCAAGGGGCGTCGCGACCAATCCGTGAAGCGCGACGACTTGTCGATCTTGGCCTTCGCGAGATCGTTCGCGAGCTGCTCGTAGGAGACGCTGTCGCCGTAGCCGCACACCATCGCGGCGATCTGGGTGTCGAAGAGCGGCGCCGGGATAAGCTCTCCGATGTTCCAGATGATCTCGAGGTCCTGCCGGGCGGAGTGAAACACCTTCACGACCCGCCGGTCGGCCATGAGATCGAGAAACGGCCCGAGCTCGATCTCGGGCGCGAGGGGGTCGACGAGCACGCCGTCGAGCCCGGGGCCTGCCATCTGGATGAGGCAGAGGCGGGAATAATAGGTCGTCTCCCGCATGAATTCGGTGTCGACCGTGACGAAGGGTTGTTCCGAGAAGCGGGCGCAGGCCGCTTCGAGGCCGCCCGTCGAGGTGATGAGGTCCATGCCCGCGCTATAGCGAACGAGACGCGGCCCCGCGACCCTCCGGCTGCGGCCCGACGGCGCCCGTTCTTGACATGGTGAGGCTTGGGTGGATGGTGCGGCCCTTACCCCCACACGATCCCGAGCCATGCATCGCTATCGCAGCCACACCTGCGGCGCCCTTCGTCCGTCCGACATCGGCGAGACGGTCCGGTTGTCCGGCTGGTGCCACCGTATCCGCGACCACGGGGGCGTCCTCTTCATCGACCTGCGCGACCATTACGGCCTCACGCAATGCGTGGCCGATCCGGATTCACCGGCTTTCAAGCTCGCCGAGAGCGCGCGGTCGGAATGGGTGGTGCGGATCGACGGCCAGGTGCGACGCCGTCCGGCCGGCACGGAGAATGCCGAGCTGCCGACGGGCGAGATCGAGGTCTTCATCACCGACCTCGAGGTGCTCGGACCCGCGGCCGAGCTGCCGCTCCCGGTCTTCGGCGACCAGGAATATCCGGAGGACGTTCGGCTCCGCTATCGCTTCCTCGACCTGCGCCGGGAGAAGCTGCATCGCAACATCATGGTCCGCGGCGCGATCATCGACGCGCTCCGCCGGCGCATGAAGGAATCCGGCTTCTTCGAGTTCCAGACCCCCATCCTGACCGCGTCCTCGCCGGAAGGCGCGCGCGACTTCCTCGTGCCGTCGCGCCTCCATCCGGGCAAGTTCTACGCCCTGCCGCAGGCGCCGCAGCAGTTCAAGCAGCTGATCCAGATCGCGGGCTTCGACCGCTACTTTCAGATCGCGCCCTGCTTCCGCGACGAGGATCCGCGGGCCGACCGGCTGCCGGGCGAATTCTACCAGCTCGACATCGAGATGAGCTTCGTCACGCAGGACGACGTGCTGGGCGCGATGGAGCCCGTCATCCGCGAGACCTTCGTGGACTTCGCCGACGGCCGGCGGGTGACGCCGACCTTCCCGCGCATTCCCTATGCCGAGGCGATGCTGAAATACGGCTCCGACAAGCCGGACCTGCGCAACCCGCTCGTCATCGCGGACGTGACGGATCTCTTCACCCGTGAAGATGTCACCTTTAACGCCTTCAAGAACGTCATCCGGGCAGGCGGCGTGGTGCGCGCGGTCCCGGCGCCGGGCGCCGCCGCGCAGCCGCGTTCCTTCTTCGACAAGCTGAACGACTGGGCGCGCTCGGAGGGTGCGGCCGGGCTCGGCTACATCATCTTCGAGGAGGCCGACGGCGCGCTCCAGGGCCGCGGGCCGATCGCCAAGTTCGTGCCCGTCGAGGTCCAGGCGGCGCTCGCCGCCAAAGCCGGCGTCAAGGCCGGGGACGCGCTGTTTTTCGCCGCCGGCGAGGAGGGCAAGGCCGCGTCCCTCGCCGGCAAGGCGCGCAACCGGATCGCGGACGAGCTCGGCCTGTCGGACAAGGACCAGTTCGCCTTCTGCTGGATCACCGACTTCCCGATGTACGAGTGGGACGAGGAGGAGAAGAAGATCGACTTCTCCCACAACCCCTTCTCGATGCCGAAGATCGACCGCGAGGCCTTCCTCGCCCTGTCGCTCGACGACCGGG
>JAFAPJ010000094.1 GCA_019247255.1 Methylobacteriaceae bacterium
AGGAGAAGCTCGCCGTCGCGCCCCGGGTCGGCCGGGCGAGCGACCATGAGGTCGTCGACGACGCCGCCCTCTTCGTTGAGGAGCTGCGTGTAGCGCTGCTGGCCGAATCGCAGGTTGAGGATGTCGGCCGGAACGAGCGTCTCGAGCGCGCGGGCGACCTCCGTGTGGTCGCGCCCGTGGAGCGAGAGCTGCCCCATATGCGAGACGTCGAAGAGCCCGGCGCGGCTGCGCGTCCAAGTATGCTCGGCGATGATGCCATCCGGGTACTGGACCGGCATCGCGTAGCCGGCGAACGGCACCATCCGGGCGCCGGCCGCGCGATGCGCGGCCGCGAGCGGCGTCTCGCGTAAGGGGGCGGTCGACAGGGGCTCGGCCATCGGTCCTCGGCGGCAGGCGCGAATCAGACCGGACCGAAGCCGGTCCGGCGCGCGCCCCCTCTGTCCCGGGACCTGAGAGATTTCCCGCGGAGCTCGCGCCCTGCGGTTACGCCCGTCGGTGGACGAAGCCTCGTCGGCTTCGCCTCTTTCCAGAGTGCCAGCTCCCGTGCGGTCCTGGGGCCTGAGCGTTTCCGGGGCGGTTGCGCCTTCGGCACCGGCCCGGCCCGAGAGCCCGGCCGGATTCTCCCGCAGGGATCATCGGCGTCCCGCTTCTAGGTGGGCCGGGAAGGCAAAGTCAACGCGACCCCGTCCGCCATCCCGCCGCCATCTCCCCATGGTGGAGGCCGCGTCATGACGATCGACCGCCGCACTCTCCTCCTCGGCCTCGCGGCCTGTCCGGCCGCATCCGGGGCCCGCGCGCAGTCCGCAGCGAACCAGTGGTTCGCGGTCACGAACGACGACGGCCGCCCCGTGCCGAACACCCGGGCGCCGGTCGAGCTCGTGGAGGAGATCGAGGACCTCGACGGCGCGATCTGGGCGGGGCCCGCCTCGGCCGGCGTGAAGCTCGTCGAGTTCTACGACTACAATTGCCCGTTCTGCCGGGCGGCGGAAAGCGCGCGCGACCGCCTTCGCCAGAGCGACCGCGACTTGCGGATCGGGCTCGTGAACAACCCGATTCTATCGCCGGCCTCCGCCGCGGCCGCCCGGGTCGACCTCGCGGTGCTGCGCCTCAAGGGCGCGGCCGCCTCCTACGCGCTCCACCAGCGGCTGTTCGCGCTGCCAGGTCGGGTCGACGGCGCGCGGGCGCTCGACGTCGCCGCCGCGCTCGGGCTCGACCGGGCCGAGATCGAGCGGGTCGCGCAAGGGCCGGAGGTCGCCGGGACCTTGCGCCGGCAGCTGGCGCTCGCGGCCTCGCTCGGACTCAGCGCGACGCCGGCCTACGTGGTCGGCGGCGCGGCCATCCTGGGCTTCCCCGGCGAGGGAACGCTCGGCCGCATCGTCGCCGACGCGCGGCGCTGCGGCGCGATCGTCTGCCCCTGAAGGGGCGAGCGCCCTAGCGTGTCGCCCGGCGCGAACGGGTCGGGGCCGGGCGGCCGGGACCGCCGAGCGAGACCTCGATGTCGAACTCGCCCGTCCCGGCCGGGACCACGAAATTGTCCTCGATCACGATGAAGTTCTTGGACGTCTCGCCGGGCGGGATCGCGACGGCGGCACGGGCCGAGCGGCTTGCCAGAACGGTGTCGCCGCGCTTCAGCTGGATCGTCACGGGCGCGTCGAACCGGCCCGACGCGCCGCCGGGGCCGAGAAGGGCGCGCCCCTCAATCCCTACCTTGACCAGCGTCGCGCCGTCCTCGCGCCCGCGGCATTCGCGGGCCACGTTGGCGATCGTGACCTGGTTAGACCCGACCTTGCGCGCGGCCCCGCCTTCGCTGACGGTGACGGGCGGGCAGTCGAAGACGTCGAGGTCGGGCTTCCCCGCCGCGGGCGGCACGGTCGTGCCGCCGAAGAGGAACAGGTTGCGAAAGGTCTCGCCGATGTCCTGAGCGCCGGCCGGCAAGGCCTGCAGCGCGACGAGGCAGGAGGCGAACGCGAGAGCGCGACGGACGGCGTAGATCATGGGAGAGCGTCGAAGCCGGGGCCGAATCCTTCGAGCGACACCGGGATGCCGACCCCCTCCTCCGGTGTCTGGAACACGATGAAGGTCGCCTGCTTGCCGGCCTTG
>JAFAPJ010000145.1 GCA_019247255.1 Methylobacteriaceae bacterium
AACCGGCCAAGCGCGCCGGAGAGCTGGTTCTGCGCGTCCTGGAATTCCTTCAGCTTCGCTGGATCCGTGATGGTCGAGGCGTCGACCTTGATCGAGGTGGCCTTGGCGCGCGCCTCCGTCACCTGGATCAGCACGTCCTTCTCCTGCTGCGCATAGCCCTTCACCGTCTCGACGAGGTTCGGGATGAGGTCGGCGCGGCGCTGATACTGGTTCTGGACCTCGCCCCAGGCGGCGTTCGCCCGCTCCTGGAGGGTCGGCACGTTGTTGACCCCGCAGCCCGCGAGACCGAGGGCGAGCGCGGCCCCGATCAGCAGGGCGGACAAGCGCGAGAGGGCGAGCAAGGTCGGTCTCCTGTTCTCGTCGGCTGTCATGGCAGCCTCAATGGCCGGCCGCGAGCGTGCCACGCTGGCGCGTGTCCGAGGCGCCGGTCAGTCCCTCCGGCCCGACCGCGACGGAGTTCGCGGAGCCCGAGGTCGAGCCGACGACGACCCGGTGCCCCATGGCCCGGAGCTTCGCGAGCGTGTCCGGCGAGAGCCCGCTTTCCACGAGGAGCGCGTCCGGCCGCCATTGGTGATGGGGGCGCGGGGCCGCGACCGCCTCGGCGATGTTGAGCTTCCAGTCGACGGTCCCGAGCACGACGTTGAGCACGGTCGAGATGATGCGGCTTCCTCCGGGGCTCCCGGTGACGAGCGCGAGCCTGCCGTCGCGGAACAGGAAGGTCGGCGTCATGGAGGAGAGCGGCCGGGCGCCGGGCGCCACGCTGTTCGCGTCGCCGCCGACGAGCCCGTAGGCGTTCGTCGCGCCGGCCTTCGCGGCGAAATCGTCCATCTCGTTGTTGAGCAGCACGCCCGTTCCGTCCGCGACGAGGCCGAGGCCGTAGGAGAAGTTCAGCGTGTAGGTGTTCGCGACCGCGTTCCCGTCGTGGTCGACGACGGAGAAATGGGTCGTCTGGTCGGATTCATAGGGGAGGGGGTCGCCGGCCCGGACCCCGTCCGACGCCCGGGCGCGCCCGGGATCGATCGCGGCCGCGAGCGTCGCGGCGTAGCGCTTCGCCGTCAGGCCCGCGACGGGTACCTTCGTGCGGTCCGGGTCGCCGAGCCAGGCCGCGCGGTCGGCGTAAGCCTGGCGCATCGCTTCCGCCATGAGATGGATCGCCTCCGCGCTGCCGGCTCCCGCGGCCGCGAGGTCGAAGCGCTCGAGCGTGTTCAGGATCTCGATCAGGTGGACTCCACCGGAGCTCGGCGGCGGCATCGAGACGATCTCGACCCCGCGATAGGTGCCGCGGACGGGCGTGCGCAGAAGGGGCCGGTAGCCCGCGAGGTCGGCCTCCGTCATGACCCCGCCCGCGCCCCGGACGGCCGCGACGAGGCGGGATGCCGTCTCGCCCTGGTAGAAGCCCGCCGGCCCGGCCTCCGCGATGCGCCGCAGCGTCGCCGCGAGATCGGCCTGGACGAGGCGGTCGCCGGGGCCGAGCGGCGCGTCGCCGCGGTAGAACACCGCCCGGGTGGAGGGATAGCGACCGAGCCGCCCGGCGCCGGGCAGCGAATCCGCGAGGTCGTCCTCGACCGGGATGCCGTCCCGGGCGAGGCGCTCGGCCGGGCGGATCAAGTCTGCGAGCGTGAAGCGCCCCGACCCATGGCGCTCAAGCGCGAGGGCGAGGCCTGCGACCGTCCCGGGCACGCCGACCGACAGCCCCGTGTCGCGCGACTTCGCGGGATCGGGCTCGCCCTTGGCGTCGAGGAACATGTCGCGGGTCGCGGCCGCCGGGGCCGTCTCGCGATAGTCGATCGCGACCGTCTCGCCCGTCCGGGCGAGATGGACGAGCATGAAGCCGCCGCCGCCGAGATTGCCGGCCTTCGGCAGCGTGACGGCGAGCGCGAAGCCGACCGCGACCGCGGCGTCGACCGCGTTCCCGCCGGCGCGCAGGACCTCGACGCCGGCTTCCGTCGCCCGCTTCTCCTGCGAGGACACCATCCCGTTGCGGGCGAGAACCGGCAGGAGCCGCGCCGCATCCGACGGGATCGGCGCGAGCGTGCCGCCGCCCGGCATGCCGGGCGGAGCGCCCTGCGCGATCGCGAGGCCCGGCGAAGCGCCGAGCGCGAGTGCGAGCGCGAGGCGCGCGAGCTTGCGGAAGCGAGTCTGGACCGGCATGGGACTGAACTCTAAGCGGGGCGGCCCGCGCCTCAAAGCGCCTGGACGGACATGATGGGTGAGCTCGGCATCGCGGTTCCCGATCTGCACGTGCTCCTCGCCTATTCGGCGGCCTGCTTCGTGCTCTTCGTCACCCCGGGCCCCGATATGAGCCTGTTCCTCGCCAAGACGCTGACCGGGGGACGGCGGGACGGCATGCTGGCCATGCTCGGCACGATGACGGGCTGCCTGGTGCATACGAGCCTCGCGGCGCTCGGCCTCTCGGCCCTGCTCGCGGCTTCGGCAACCGCCTTCGCGTCGCTCAAGATCGTGGGTGCGCTCTACCTTCTGTGGCTCGCGTTCGACGCCGTCCGGAACGGCTCGGCGCTCCGCCTCCGGGAACCCGAGCCGCGGGCAAGCTCGGGTCTGCGGACGTTTCTCCTCGGGCTCGGCATCAATCTCACCAATCCGAAGATTGTCCTCTTCTTCGTGACCTTCCTGCCGCAATTCGTGGCTGCGGGCGACCCGCACGCGGCGAGCAAGCTCCTGTTTCTCGGGCTCTACTTCGTGGCCTTCACGACCCCGCTCGCGATCGTGCTCATCCTCCTCGCCGAGCGTGCGATCGGCGCGGTCACGCGCCGGCCGCGGCTCATGCGGGCGATCGACTACAGCTTCGCGGGCGTCTTCGCGGCCTTCGCGGCCAGGTTCGCGGCCGACGCCCGGTAGCCCGCCGCGTCCTTGACAGCCCGCAGGCCCTCTCCCTATGTGCCGCCGTCTCGGCCGGCCATGCGCCCGGCCGCCGGCCCGCCGTGGCGGGGTAGCTCAGCTGGTTAGAGCACGGGAATCATAATCCTGGGGTCGGGGGTTCGAGTCCCTCCCCCGCTACGGGCCGGTCGCTAGCGGAAGAACACGAGCGTCACGAGCGCGAAGGTCGGGATCAGGATCGCGCCCGACCACGCCATGTAGCCGACGAAGCCCGGCATCTTGACGCCGCCCTCGCGGGCGATCGCGTAGACCATGAAGTTCGGCGCGTTCCCGAGATAGGTGTTCGCCCCCATGAAGACCGCCCCGGTCGAGATCGCCGCCAGCGTCGCGGCGAGCGGCCCCATGAGCCGCACGGGGTCGCCGCCCGCGAGCTCGAAGAACACGAGGTAGGTCGGCGCGTTGTCGAGGACGGAGGACAGGAGCCCGGAGAGCCAGAAATAGGCGGCGGGGTTCGGGCTGCCGTCAGGCCGGGACACGAGGGCGAGCACGGGCGCGAAGGCGCCGTCGCGCCCCGCTCCGAGCGCGGCCGCGACCGGCACGATGGTGATGAAGATCCCGGCGAAGAGCTTCGCCACCTCGAGGATCGGCCGCCAGTTGAAGTCGTTCGCCGCCCGGTTGCGCTTGTCCGTGAGGAGGAGCGACAGGATCGCGAGGACGACCATCGCGCCGTCGCGCACGAGATTCTGCAGCGCGACCTCCGTCCCGGCGATCCGGAACGCGATCCCCGGCTTCCAGGCGCCCGAGAGCAGGATCACGCCGACGAGGGCCGCCAGGAGCGCGAGGTTGGCGCGGCCGCGCAGGCGCAGGCGCGGCGTGTCGGGCGTCGGGTCGGGCATGGGCGGCCGGGCGTCGTCGCGCGCGTGCCAGTAGCGGTCGAGCGCGTAGAACAGCGCGAGCAGGATCGCGACCGTGAACACGGTTTCGGCCAGGAGCTCGCGCGTCGTCCAGAAGAAGTCGATCCCGCGCAGGAAGCCGAGGAAGAGCGGCGGGTCGCCGAGCGGCGTCAGCGAGCCGCCGATATTCGAGACCAGGAAGATGAAGAAGATGACGACGTGCTTGTTGTGCCGCCGATCGTCGTTGGCCCGGACCATGGGGCGGATCAGCACCATGGAGGCGCCGGTCGTCCCGATGAAGCTCGCCAGCACCGTGCCGAAGGCGAGGAGGCCGGTATTCAGCGCGGGCGTGCCGCGCAGGTTGCCCACGACCACGATCCCGCCCGCGATCGTGTAGAGCGCGAAGAGCAGGAGGATGAAGGGCAGGTACTCTCCGAGCAGCACGTGGACCGCGGCCTCGAACGCCGTGCCGGGGCCCTGCGCGAGCGCCAGCGGGATCAGCGTCGCGAGCGCGAAGGCGCCGGAGAGCTTGCCCATATGGCCGTCCCAGAACCGATGCGCGAGCTGGGGCAGGACCGCGATCGAGAGGAGGAGCCCGGCGAAGGGCAGCGCCCAGGCGAGCCCGAGCGCCGCGCCGTCGAGGGTCGCGGCCGAGGCGGGGACGGGCGCGAGGGCGACGGCGAAGACGATTGGGGGCAAGCGGAAACGCATACGGGCCTCGGACCGGCGGGACCCGGCACCTACCCCCGGGGCCTGGCGCGATACAACGGCCCGGCCCGGTCCGGCCTCGCGACCTTCGTCGGGGACGGGGCGGCTCGTCGGGCCGCGCGCCGGCGGCTAGGCTCGGCCAAACACGCAAGCGGGGAGGGTTCATGAACCAGATCGACCTCAACGGCCACGTCGCCGTCGTGACAGGCGGCGCCCAGGGCATCGGCCGCGCGATC
>JAFAPJ010000152.1 GCA_019247255.1 Methylobacteriaceae bacterium
GCTCGCGCGCCGAGGCCGCGATGGCGGCCACGATGGCGTTGAGCTCGGCCACCTGCGCGGAGATCGTCGCGAGCGCCTCGCCGGCCTCGCCCACGAGCTCGACGCCGGTCGCCACCTGCGTCGTGGACGTGCCGATCAGCGTCTTGATCTCGCGCGCGGCATCCGCGGAGCGCTGAGCGAGACCGCGGACTTCCGAGGCCACGACCGCGAAGCCCTTGCCGGCGTCCCCGGCCCGCGCCGCCTCGACCCCCGCGTTCAGGGCGAGGAGGTTCGTCTGGAAGGCGATCTCGTCGATCACCCCGATGATCTGCTCGATCGCCTTCGAGGACTTCTCGATCGCGCTCATCGCCTGGACGGCGTTCCCGACGACCGCGCCCGAGCGCTCGGCCTGCGCCTTCGCGGTCGCGACGATCCGGCTCGCGTGGTCGGCCCCTTCCGCCGTCTTGCGCACGGTCGCGGTGATCTCGTCGAGCGCGGCCGCCGTCTCCTCGAGCGAGGCCGCCTGCTGCTCGGTGCGGCGCGACAGGTCGTCGGCCGCCTGGCTGATCTCCGTCGTGCCCGAATGAATGCCCGCGCTGTTGCCCGCGATCGTGCGGATCGTGTCCTGGAGCTTGGCGACGGCGGCGTTGAAATCGGTCTCGATCGCCTTGAACTCCTGCGGGAAAGCCGTGAGCCGCCCGGTGAGGTCTCCCTCCGAGAGCCGCCAGAGGCCGCGGGCCACGTGCTCGACGACGGCGGCCTGCTGCTCGGCGCGAGCCGCGTGGTGAGCCTCGTTGACGGCCCGCTCGCGTTCGGCCTCGCTGCGAGCGCGCACCGCTTCCTCCTCGAGCGCGCGGGCGCGCAGCCCGTTCTCCCGGAAGATGCGGAGCGCCCGCGCCATCTCGCCGACCTCGTCGGTGCGTCCGTCGCCCGGCACCGTGACCTCGAGGTTGCCGTCGGCCATCGCGCGCGTCGCGCCCGTGAGCGCCTTCATCGGGCGAATGAGGCCACGCCCGAGTGGCCAGGCGCAGCCGACGAGGGCCGCGATCAGGCACAGACCGAGGAGCCCGGCTTGCTGCGCATGCTCCCAGAACGTCGCGTCGAGGTCGTCGATATAAACGCCGGTTCCGAGCTCCCAGCGCCAGGGGTCGTAGCCGCGCACGAAGGAGAGCTTGGGGGCGGGCTCGGGATTGCCGGGCTTCGCGAACAGGTAGGTGACGAACCCGCCCCCCTTCTTGGCGAGCTCGATCTGCTCGGCCGTGAAACGTTTGCCGGTCGCATCCTTGTTCTCGATGAAGTTGCGGCCTTCGTTCTTCGGCTGCAGCCCATGCACCACGTTGTTGCCGTCGTAATCGTAGGCGAAGAAGTAGTCGCCCTGCCCGTAGCGAATCGCCCTGATCACGGCCTTCGCCCGCTCCTGGGCCTGCGGGAGGGTCAGCCGGCCTGCCTCCGCGTCCGCGCCGAGCGCCTGCACCACGGACAGGGCGGCATCGACCTGCCGAATGAGTGCGGCCCGCCGTGCTTCGAGGAGGCTGCCTTTGAGGACGAGGAGCTGGGCCGCCATCATGGCGAGGCTCGCGGTGACCGCCACCACGACCAAGAGCCCGAGCCGCTTCGGGATGCTCAACGTCCGCATCTGAACTTCACCGCCCGTTGCACCTCAGCAATGTATTCTTGTGCACGTTCGGGTTAATCGCGCCTTGCCCCGCAGCTTGCCGGTCCTCACACGAGGACCGCTTGCGCATCCTGGCCGGCGGCGTCGAAGAGCCCGCGATAGCGGGCGACGTCCGCGGGCGGGCCGACGGCCTTCGTCGGGTTGTCCGAGAGCTTCACGGTCGGACGTCCATCGGCCGAGACGACCTTGCAGACGATCGAGATCGGGTCGAGCTCGCCGTTCGGCGCGAGGCCGCGGAAGTCGTTCGTGAGCAGCGTGCCCCAGCCGTAGCCGATCCGGACGCGCCCGACGAAGCGGCCGTGGATGCGCTCGATCGTGTCGATGTCGAGCCCGTCGGAGAAGATGATGAGCTTGTCGCGAGGATCTTCGCCGCGCGCACGCCACCAGGCGATCGCCTCCTCGCCGCCGATCACCGGGTCCTTCGAGTCGACCCGAATGCCCGTCCAGTTGGCGACCCAGTCCGGGGCGTGGCGCAGGAAATCCGTCGTGCCGTAGGTGTCCGGCAGGATGATGCGCAGGTTGCCGTCGTAATCCTCCTGCCAGTCGGACAGGACCGCGTAGCGGCTCGCCCGGACCTCCTCGTCCGTGTCGGCGAGCGCGGCGTAGACCATCGGCAGCTCGTGCGCGTTCGTCCCGATCGCCTCGACCTCGCGGCGCAGCGCGATGAGGCAGTTCGAGGTGCCGAGGAAGGCGCGTCCGAGCCCTTCCTGCATGGCCTGAACGCACCAATCCTGCCACAGAAAGCCGTGCCGCCGGCGTGTCCCGAAATCCGAGATCGACAGCCCGGGAAGCACGCGCAGGCGTTCGATCTTCTCCCACACCCGGGTCATCGCCCGGGCGTAGAGCACCTGCAGCTCGAACTTGCCCATGTCCTTCGTCACCCCGCGCGAGCGCAGCTCGTTCAGGATCGCGAGGCAGGGGATCTCCCACATCGTGGTCTCGATCCAGGGCCCGTCGAAGGTGAGCTCGTATTGCCCGCCGACCTTCGTCAGCTCGTAATCGGGGAAGCGGAAGGTCTCGAGCCAGGCCACGAAGTCGGGCGAGAACATCTGGCGCTTGCCGTAGAACGTGTTGCCCCGCAGCCAGGTCGATTCCCCGCGCGACAGCGACAGGGTGCGCACATGGTCGAGCTGCTCGCGCAGCTCCCCCATGTCGATGTAATCCGCGAGCCGGAGCCGGGTCGTCCGGTTGACGATGCCGAAGGTGACCTGCACGTCCCGGTGGCGCCGAAAGATCGTCTGCGCCATCAGGAGCTTGTAGAAGTCCGTGTCGAGAACGGACCGGACGATCGGGTCGATCTTCCAGGTGTGGTTGTAGACCCGTGTGGCGATGTCGACCATCGCGGCCCCCGCTGCCGCCTCTCCGGCCGGCTGTGGTCCGCACCGGCCAGAGAGGCGGGGCCGCGTCAAGCGGCAGGGCTCAGGCGGAGAGGTTGACCTTCTTCTGATCCGACAGCTCGTAGGGCGGCTCCCCGGTCAGCCGGGCCTTCGCGTAGCCGTAGAGCTGCATGACCGTCTGAGACGGGCTGTCCCAATACTCGCCGGATTTCGGGTGGACGCGGATCAGCGCGATGTTCGGATCGTCCGGTCCCTTCGGGAACCAGGTCCGCAGGCCCTCGGACCAGAGGTCCTTCACCTTATCCTTATCCGTGACGATCTCGGCCGTGCCGGAAACCGAGACGTAGTTCTGGTTGGATGGGTCGGCATAGGCCAGCGCGACCTCTGCGTCGCGCCGGATCTCCTGCACCTTCGGGTCCCGGGCGCGGGTGAAGAACCAGAGGTCGCCCGTCTCGTCCGCCTGATGGTTGTACATGGGACGCGCGTGGAGCGAGCCGTCCGGATTGACGGACGTCATCATGGCGATGCGCACGTCCTTGATGAGATCGTAGAGCTTCTTGGCCCCGTCGTGGTGCGTGTGGTCGTGTGCCATTCCTGTCTCCCGCCGGTCGACGGCCCGGGCAGGAACGCGAGGCGCGTCCGCGGGGCCGGTTGGCACGGGAACGGAAAGCGCGAGCGTTTGGTTTCAGGCCGGACGACGCGGGCGCGCCCCGCGCGGCGTTGACGCCTCGGGTCGACGCGCCGTACTTGACCCTGGTCGGCGCGCGGCTCGGGAGCTCACGATGTACAAGGCCGTGACGCGGGGGATCCGGGTCACCGTTGAGCCGCGCTACCTCCCGGAAGAATCTCAGCCCGACAAGGGCAAGTTCTTCTTCGCCTACACGGTCGAGATCACCAACATGTCAACCGAGCGGGTGCAGCTGCGCTCGCGGCATTGGCGTATCGTGGACGGTACCGGAAGCCTGCAGGAAGTGCGCGGCGCCGGCGTCGTCGGGCAGCAGCCCGTGCTCGGCCCCGGCGAGACCTTCACTTACACGAGCGGATGCCCGCTCACGACGCCCGACGGCACTATGGAGGGCACCTACACGATGGTCGGCGCCTCCGGTCAGGAGTTCGAGGCCGCGATCCCGGCCTTCTCGCTCGACAGCCCCCACGCGAAGCGCGTCGTTCATTGAACCGGCAGCCGCCCCTCGCGATCCTCGAGCGCCTCGTCGGCTTCGACACGGAGAGCTCCCTCACGAACCTGCCCCTGATGGCCTATGTGGAGGATTACCTTCGCGGCTGGGGCGTGCCGTTCGTCACGATCCCGAACGAGGCGGGCGACAAGGCCGCGATCTTGGCGACGATCGGTCCGGCGGTCGACGGCGGGGTCGTGCTGTCCGGCCATACGGATTGCGTGCCGGTCGCCGGCCAGAGCTGGAGCGGCGACCCCTTTTGCCTGCGCGTCGCCGACGGGCGGGCGGTCGGCCGCGGCGCGGTCGACATGAAGGGCTTCGACGCGCTGGTCCTGGCGGCCGTGCCGGACTTCGTGGCGGCTCCCCTCGAACGGCCCGTCCATATCCTTCTCTCCTACGACGAGGAGACGACCTGCCTCGGCGTCGTGGACGCCATCGCCCGCTTCGGGCGCGATCTGCCCAGACCCGAGATCGCGATCGTGGGCGAGCCGACGGAGCTCAAGGTCGTCGACGCGCACAAGAGCGTCGGGACCTTCGTGACGCTGGTCACGGGTCACGAGGCACATTCCGCCAAGCCCGCCCTCGGCGCCAACGCCGTGATGGCGGCGGGCGAGCTCCTGGCCGAGCTCAACCGCCTCGCGGACGAGATGGAGACGCGCGGCGACCCGACCGGGCGCTTCGACCCGCCCTGGACGACCGTTCATGCCGGTCGCGTCGCCGGCGGCAACGCCCGCAACATCCTGGCCAGGGAGTGCCGGATCAACTGGGAGTTCCG
>JAFAPJ010000160.1 GCA_019247255.1 Methylobacteriaceae bacterium
GATCCGGCGCGACATCCACGCCCACCCGGAAACCGGCTTCGAGGAGACCCGGACGGCCGCGCTCGTCGCCGAGGCCCTGCGCGGCTGGGGCGTCGAGGTGACCGAGAAGGTGGGCGAGACCGGCGTCGTGGGGACGATCCGCGGCGCCCGGCCGGGAAACCGGGCGATCGCGCTCAGGGCCGACATGGACGCGCTCAACATTCCGGAAGCGACGGGCCTGCCCCATGCCTCGCAGGTGCCCGGCAAGATGCACGCCTGCGGGCATGACGGGCACACGACGATGCTGCTCGGCGCGGCCCGGGTGCTGGCGGAGACCCGCGACTTCGCCGGGACGGTCCACCTCGTCTTCCAACCCGCCGAGGAGCTCGGCCGGGGCGCCCTGCGCATGATCGAGGACGGGCTCTTCGACCGCTTTCCGTGCGAGGCGGTCTACGGCATGCACAACCACCCGGGCCTGCCCGTCGGCCAATTCGCCATCCGGCCCGGCCCGGCGCTCGCCGCGACCGACTTCTTCAAGGTGACGTTCCGGGGCACCGGCGGCCATGGCGGCTCGACCCCGCATCTCGCCACCGACCTCACGATCGCGCAGGCGCATTTCGTGCTCGCGCTGCAGAACGTGGTCGGGCGCAACATTCCCGCGACCGAGCCCGCCGTCGTCTCCATCGGGTCGATCCAGGGCGGCTCGCCCGCCTCGCCGAACGTGATGCCGGCCGAGCTCGTCGTGACCGGGACCGCGCGGACCTTCTCCGATTCGGCCCAGGATACGATGGAGCGGCGCCTTCGCGAGCTCGCGGCCGGCCACGCGTCCGCCCAGGGCTGCAGCGCGGAGGTCGAGTATACGCGGCTGACCCGCGTTCTCGTGAACGACCCGGCGCACAGCGAGACGGCAGCCCGGGCTGCCGCGACCCTCGTCGGGGATGACGCGGTCGACACGAACTACCTGATGCTGACCGGGGGCGAGGATTTCGGCGACATGCTGCGCCAGCGGCCCGGCGCCTTCATCTTCGTGGGCAACGGCGTCGCGGCCGACGGCCCGACCCCGGCGCTGCACACACCGCTCTACGACTTCAACGACGAGATCCTGACGGTCGGGGCCGGCTATTGGGTGAGCCTCGTGCGCCAGGAGCTCGGCTCCGCGGTCTGAGCGCCGCCTCATGCGCCGGCGCCTGGAACGCGGCGGCAAGGCTGGGCGTATCGCCCCGGGGCGCACTCAGCCGGAGGACGCCGAAGGAGAGATGCGCGTGCAGACGCTCGAGCCCGTCCGAGGTCGCCGAAGCCGAGACGAGCGCGCGCAGGTTCGTGCCCCGGCGGCGCTCCGGCTCAATCCCGACGTCCTCGGCGTTGCGGCGCCGCCGATTCCCGAGGCGCGGCGCTGGGCCGAGCGCTACGGCGGACGCCTTGGGCCGGCGATCGACCTGACCCAGGCGGTGCCCGGCTACCCTCCTCATCCGCAGCTCGTGGCGCGGCTCGCCGCCGCCGCGGGAGATCGCGAGACCTACGCCTACGGCAACATCACGGGCGACCTCGCGCTGCGCGAGGCCTATGCGGCCGAGCTCTCAGGCCTCTACGGCGGCGCGGTCGCGCCCGAGATGGTGGCGATCACGACGGGCGCGAACATGGCGTCCTACGCCGTCACGGCGCTTCTGGCGCGGGCCGGCGAGTCCGTGATGCTGCCCGTGCCCTGGTACTTCAACCACCGCATGAATGCGGGACTTCTCGGGGTCGATGCCGTCCCGCTGCCTTGCCGGGCCGATTGCGGCTTCATCCCGGACCCGGACGAGGCGGCGGCCCTCATGGATGAGCGCGTCCGCGCCGTCTTCCTCGTCTCGCCCAACAACCCGACGGGCGCGATCTACCCGCCCGAAACGCTCCGGCGCTTCTCGGACCTGTGCCGGGACCGCGGGATCGCGCTCGTCCTCGACGAGACCTACCGGGACTTCCTCCCGGGCGGGACGGACCGGCCGCACGACCTGGCGGAAAGCGGCTGGCCTGAGCATCTCATCCAGCTCTACAGCTTCTCGAAGAGTTATTGCGTCCCGGGCTTCCGGGCGGGCGCCGTCGTGGCGGCGCCGGAGGTCGTCGCGGAGCTCGCGAAGCTGCTGGACTGCCTCCAGATCTGCGCGCCGCGGATCGGCCAGGCCGGCCTAGCCTGGGCGATCGACGCGCTCGCGGGCTGGCGTGCCGAGAACCGCGCGGTCATGAACCGCCGAAGCGACGCCGCCCGGGCGGCTTTCGCGCGGCTCGGCGACTGGCGGCTCGACAGCCAGGGCGCCTATTTCGCCTATCTCCGCCACCCGTTTCCGGGCCGCTCCTCCTGGGAGGTCGCGGAAGCGCTCGCGGTCGAGCGCGGGGTCGTGACGCTCCCCGGCGAGGCGTTCGGGCCCGGCCAGGAGCGCCACCTCCGGCTCGCCTTCGCGAACGTGGAGGCGGAGCGCGTCGCCGAGGTCGCGGAGCGCCTGCGCGACTTCCGGATGAGCTGAGCGGCAGGCCGCTCAGAGAGCGCGCGCGGCGTCCAGCACCTCGGCCGCGTGACCCGGCACCTTCACCTTCGGCCAAACCTGGGCGATCTTGCCGTCCGGCCCGATCAGGAAGGTGGTGCGCTCGACGCCCATGTATTTCCGTCCGTACATGCTCTTCTCGGCCCAGACGCCATAGGCCTCGAGCATACCCTTCTGCTCGTCAGCGACGAGGTCGAGATCGAGGTTGTGCTTCCGGGCGAATTTCTCGTGGCTCTTCGCGCTGTCAGGCGAGACCCCGACCACAAGCGCGCCCGCCTTCTCGAATTCAGGCTTGAGGCCTGAGAAGTC
>JAFAPJ010000178.1 GCA_019247255.1 Methylobacteriaceae bacterium
TGCGGGAAGTCGACGCTCCTCAACGCCTCGGCCGGGCTCCTCGCGCCCGCATCCGGTGAGGTCGCGATCTTCGGCGAGCGGCTGCGCGCCCTCAACGGCCGCGCCGGTTACCTCTTTCAGGCGGACGCGCTGATGCCCTGGAAGACGGCGGTCGACAACGTCGCGGTCGCGCTCGAGCCCAAGGGCGTGCGACGCGCGGAGGCCCGGGAACGTGCGGCCGGCTGGCTCGCCCGGGTCGGCCTGCGCGCCTTTCGGGGCTCCTACCCGCACATGATGTCGGGCGGGCAGAAGAAGCGCGTCGCGCTCGCCCAGATGCTGATCCGCGACCCCGAGATCCTCCTCATGGACGAGCCCTTCGGGCCGCTCGACGCGCAGACCAGGCAGATCATGGGCAACCTCCTCCTCGATCTCTGGGCGGCCGACCGCAAGGCCGTGCTCTTCGTGACGCATGATCTCGAAGAGGCGATCGCGCTCGCGGACCGGGTCGTCGTCATGTCGGCGGGCCCCGCCGCCACCATCATCGGCGATTTCGCGATCGGGCTCGCCCGGCCCCGAGACACCGCCGAGATCCGGCTCGACCCGGAATTTCACCGCGTGCACAAGGAGATCTGGTCCTGTCTCCGGGCGGAGGTCCAGAAGGCCTATGCCGCCCAGGAGGGCGCGCCGTGACGATGCGCCGGCCGCTTCTGCTCGCGGCGCAGGTCGGCGTCGCGCTGGTCCTGCTTCTCGTCTGGCACGTGGTCACGACGACCCCGCTCTTCGGCAGCCCGAAGAACCTCCAGTTCTTCTTCTCGACGCCTCTCGACGTCCTGGCCCGGGTCGGGCGCGAGTTCGGCTCGGGCGAGATCTGGCGCCACCTCGCGATCACGCTCCAGGAAACGATCCTGGCCTTCCTGTTCGGGGCCGCCGGCGGCATCGCGATGGGCTTCCTGTTCGCCCGTCGCGAGATCCTCGCCGCGATCTTCGACCCGTATATCAAGGCCGCGAACGCGCTGCCGCGCGTCGTGCTCGCGCCGATCTTCGCGCTCTGGTTCGGCCTCGGGATCTGGTCGAAGGTCGCCCTCGGCTTCACGCTCGTGTTCTTTATCGTGTTCTTCAACGTGTATCAGGGCGTGCGCGAGGTCTCGCCGACCGTGCTCGCCAACGCCCGCATGCTCGGCATGAACGAGCGCCAGCTCCTGCGGCACGTCTACTGGCCGGCGGCGCTGACCTGGATGTTCTCCTCGTTGCACACCTCCATCGGCTTCGCGCTCGTGGGGGCGGTCGTCGGCGAATATCTCGGGTCCTCGGCCGGGCTCGGCTACAAGATCCACGAGGCGGAAAGCGTCTTCGACGTGACGGGCGTGTTCTCCGGCATGGTGATCCTGTCGGCCTTCGTGCTCGTGATCGACGCGGTCGTGAGCCTCGCCGAGGGCCGGCTGCTCGCCTGGCGTCCGCCGCCGGGCTCCGCGCGCTGAGCGTCAGGCCGGGCGCAGCGCCCAGCCCTTCAGGTCGAAGCCCGGCGTCGACGCCTCGCGCGGGGTCGGGCCCGTCAGGGCCCCGAGGATGCGCCGCGCCGCCATGTGGTCCGCCGGACGGTTGACCGATTCGACCGCGACGAGCCGTCCCGACCGGAAGCCGAGGACCGAGAAGCGGAGCGCGTCGGGTTCGCCGAGCACGATCGTCTCGTCCGGGCGACCCATCAGGCCGGCGATCTGCAGCTTCAATGACCCCTGATCGGACCAGAACCAGGGCACAGGCGCAAAGGGCGCCGGGTGACCGGCGAGCCGGGCCGCGACCGCGCGGGCGCCGTCGACCGCGTTCTGGACCGATTCGAGCCGGATCGGCTCACCGGTCGCGGCATGCGGGAAGGCGGCGGCGTCGCCGATCGCCGAGATCGCCGGGTCCGAGGTGACGAGATGGGCGTCGACCCGGACTCCGTTCTCGATCGCGAGCCCGGCTTCGGCCGCGAGCGCGATCGTCGGAAGGACGCCGATCCCGACGAGGACGAGGTCGGCCGGGAGTCGCTCGCCGCGCGTCGTCTCGACCGCCGTGACGCGCCCAGCCTCCCCGACGATGCGCGACAGGCCGTCCGCGAGCGCGATCCGCACGCCCCAGCCCGCATGAGCTCGGCCGAAGGCCGCCGAGGTCTCGGGCGTGACGGCGCGTGCGAGCGGACGATCGGCGAGTTCGAGCACCGTGACCGACAGGCCGAGGCTCGCCGCCACGGCGGCGAATTCGAGCCCGATGAAGCCCGCCCCCACGACGACGACCCGACGACCGGCCGCAAGCCGCGGCCGGAGCCGGTCGGCGTCCTCCCGGATTCGCAGGCCGAAGACGCCGTCGAGCTCGGCGCCGGGAACCGGCAGGACGCGGTTATGCGCGCCCGTCGCGAGCACGAGATGGTCGTAGGGGAGCGCTCCTCCGGAGCGGAGCGCGATCCGTCGATTCGTGCGGTCGACCGCCTCGGCGCGGTCGTGGACGAGCTCGATCCGCTGCTCGGCGAAGAAGGAGGCGGGCTTCAGGTCGAGGTGCTCCGCCTCGATCTCGCCCTTCAGATAGGCCTTCGACAGGGGCGGGCGCTGGTAGGGCAGGCCTGGCTCGTCCCCGACGAGGATGAGCCGTCCCGCATATCCGTTCTGCCGCAGCGATGCCGCCGTTTGGACGCCCGCCTGCCCTGCCCCGACGATCGTGACGATGTTCACTGCTTGAGCATTCCCCCGCAGCTCGCAGCTTAGCCGGCCGTCGAGAGCGAGGGCAGCGTCCTCACCTCACGTCTTCAACCCGTGCGGTCGCGTGCTCGCCGCTCGCGGCGATCGACGTCCCGCCAATCGGCAAAGCCCATCAGCTCGTCGCAGAGCTCGCGCAACCGCGGAGGCAAGGGCGCCGCCAGCGTATCGTCGAGCTGCTTTCTCAGGTCGAAGCCGAGCTTGTGCAAGATGAGCATGGGCTGACTGCCCAGCTTGTAGCTCATGTCCCGCATCGCCCCATCTCCCTTCTTGTTCGGATGGAACGGCGAATTGTGGATCTGGTTCGAGCTATGCCATTCGAGAAATGACGTAAGTGGCTTGGCAAGCGCGAGAAATAAGGCTCTCGCCTGGATGGATCTCGGTCGTTTGCGACGAGCCGTGGTCGTGGCAGAACGGCCCGGCCCGTCGAGCCGTGGATCATGCGCATGACCGACCCCGTCACGATCGAGCCGGGAGCCGTTCCGTTGACCGCCTGGCGGGCCATCTACGCCGGCGCGCCCGTCCGGCTCGGGGTCGGCTGGGAGGCCGCGGTGACGCGGGCCGCCGACACGGTGGCGGCGATCGTGGCGCGGGGCGAGCCCGTCTACGGGATCAATACCGGGTTCGGAAAGCTCGCGAGCCACCGCATCCCGGACGGCGATCTCGACCAGCTGCAGCGCAACCTGGTTCTCTCCCACGCCGCCGGAACGGGCGATCCGCTACCCTGGCCGGTCGTGCGTCTCCAGATGGCCTTGAAGCTCGCCAATCTCGGCCAGGGCGCCTCCGGCGTGAGGGTCGGCACGATGGCCCTGATCGCCGCGATGCTCGACCAGGACCTCCTGCCGGTCATCCCGGGCCAGGGCTCCGTCGGCGCCTCGGGGGACCTCGCGCCGCTCGCCCACATGACGGCCGCCATGATGGGCGTCGGCGAGGTCTGGCGCGGGGAGACGCGGGTGCCCGCGGAGGTCGCCTTGCGCGAGGCCGGGCTCGCGCCGCTTGCTCCGGGGCCCAAGGAGGGCTTGGCGCTGCTCAACGGGACGCAGACCTCGACCGCGCTCGCCCTCGCGGGCCTGTTCGAGGCGGAGGCCTTGCTGCGCGCGGGCCTCGTCACGGGCGCGCTCTCGGTCGACGCCGCACGGGGCTCGGATACCCCCTTCGATCCGCGCATCCACGCGCTCCGCCGGCACCCCGGCCAGATCGAGGCCGCGGCGGCGCTCCGCGCGCTCCTCGACGGCAGCGCGATCCGCGCCTCGCATCTGACGGGCGACCCGCGCATCCAGGACCCGTATTGCCTGCGCTGCCAGCCGCAGGTGATGGGCGCCTGCCTCGACCTCCTGCGGAACGCCGCCCGGACGCTCGAGACGGAGGCGAACGGCGTCTCGGACAATCCGCTCGTCCTCGCGGCCGACGGCGAGGTGATCTCGGGCGGCAACTTCCACGCCGAGCCCGTGGCCTTCGCGGCCGATACGATCGCCCTGGCGATCGCCGAGATCGGCTCGATCGCGGAACGCCGGATCAGCCTCCTGGTCGACCCCGTCCTGTCCGGCCTGCCGGCCTTCCTGACGCCCAGGCCCGGGCTGAACTCGGGCTTCATGATCCCGCAGGTGA
>JAFAPJ010000088.1 GCA_019247255.1 Methylobacteriaceae bacterium
GACCGGAGCGCTGCGGCGCCGGGGCTTCATCGAAGCCATGGAGGAGGTGGGGTTGGATACGGGCGCGGTCGCCGTCGCGGGCGCCTACAGCCGCGACGCGGGCGAAGCGGCAGCCGCCTCCCTCCTCGCCGCGCACCCGACGCTCACGGCCATCGCGGCCTCGAACGACCTCCTCGCCCTCGGCGCCTACCGCACCATCCAGGCTTCGGGCCGACGGTGCCCGGAGCATCTTTCCGTCACAGGCCACAACGACATGCCGCTCGTCGACATGGTCGAGCCGCCGCTCACCACCGTCCGGATCGGGCATGTCGCCATGGGCGAAAGAGCCGCGCGCCTGCTGCTGCAGGAAGTCGGCGGCGTGCGCGCCGCTGCTCGCCTCGAACTGCTACCGGCCGAGCTCGTGGTTCGGGGGTCGACGGCGCCCGTCGAAGCGCACGCCGTCGACCACGAGCCCCGTCGCGCATCTGCCGTCCCACGACCCAGGACCGCGACGACAGGACGGCGATGACGAGCGCGGCCGCGCGGGTCGGCGGCTACATCGCTCGTGTGCAAGGGTCAGAGCACGCCAACGATTTGCGTGCGCCTCTCGCGTCGGGCGAGGCCCTCGAGACCGCGCCTTTGGCCATCCGGTGCTGCGGCTCAAGGCTCTCGCCAGACCCGGCGCGGAAAGCGCCCGCGCCGGGGCATGGGCCCGCTGCGAAGCATGTTCGCTGGCGGGACACCCGCATCTCTCGAACTTACGTATTTCCCCTAAGTGCATCGCCCAGTAGCGCTCCTCCGCAGACTTGCTTTCCTGGCGCGGCGACGACCGGGGGCGAGCATGAACAGCAGCTTAGACCATTCGCTCACTGCAATGCCGAAATCATGGACGAAGATGCGGGAGGGCCGTGCAGCGCATAGCTCCTGCGCAGTCTTCGGTCCTGACGTCGTGAAAGAGATGAGCGACGCGTTCGACCTCGCCTGGACCGCGATGCTCGCTCGGAACCAGGCCTGCGCGATCGAAAGCTCTCAGGCAAAGACGCGGCAACACCTTGCCTTCGCTATCATCGAATTCGCTCGCCAGGGTCGGCGCGGCGCGAACGAGCTCAGCGCATGCGCGCTGCGACGGCTATGTCCTCCAGGACTGGACGGAAAGGCTGCCCACCAAACGTCCCCAAGTTGACGGGTTTGACGTCTCAGCGTTCCTCTTGGGGCGCCTCGCTCGTGACAAGCCTATTCTCCGAGCCGCTCAGCGGCTCTTGCGGTTCGAGCTGGTTTGCGGCGCGATGCCGGCCGCCAACGCGATCCGGAGTGCCTCTGTGAGGCTGGTGGCGTTCAGGCGGTTCATGACCTGGGCGCGATGCAGCTCGACCGTGCGCGGGCTGATACCGAGCTGCTGAGCGATGGTCTTGTTTGTCCCGCCGCCGACAAGGCCTGAGAGCACCTCGCGTTCTCGCGGGGTCAACCGGGCCAATCGGGCGTGCGCATCCTCGTCGTTCGTGGTGGGCCGCGGCGCACCGTGACACTCGGATATCGAGTTCGCCAGGACAGACTGAAACGCCTCATCCTCGGTTATGCGCACGTAATCGACCGCGCCGGCTTTCATCGCGGCGACCGCGAAAGCGACGTCCCCGGCCGGGGCGTCGAGCGCGACGGTCGGTAGCGCAATGGAGCGCGCCTTCAGCTCGCGGGGGATCGAGAGACCGTCGGTCCTGGACTGGCGAAGGTCCACGAGCACGCAACCGGGCGAGAGCACCGGGGCGATGTCGAGGAAAGCCGACGCGCCTTCGAACGTTCGCGCGCGATACTCGAGGTTCCTGACGAGGTTGGCGAGCCGTCGCGCTTCGGACGGCTTCGCGCTGATCACGTAGACCTGGCGCTCATCCCCCTGAGACAGATCGGCGGTGATGCCGCCGATCTGCCTCACCGCGCCATGCTCGTCGCGAATGGGGAAGCTCGTATCGTGCAGCCAACGGACCGCGCCGTCCTTCGGGCGGATGATGCGATATTCGAATTCCGTGGCCTCTCCCGACTTCACGACCGCGAGCGCGCGCTCGACCTGCGCTCGGTCGTCCGGATGAACGTCGTTCATCCACTCGTCGAACGCGGTCGGCTCCTCCGCGCACGGCACGCCCCAGATCCGCTCGAAGGAGGCGCTTCGATAGATGATCTGGCCCGCCTCTGGATCCGCGATCCAGAACAGGTTTCGGCTGTGTTGGGTGAAGCTGCGAAACTGCGCTTCGCTGGCCCGGATCGCGGCTTCGGCACGACGCTGGGCGGTCACGTCGATCACGGCGCCGATGAAGCCGACCGGTCGGCCGTTCTCGAAGGTCGTACGGCCCGAGGTAGCCACATGGTGGGTCGCCCCGTCGTTGCGCCGGATCACCCGGTACTCGATGTTGTAGCGACCGTCGCCCGCCGGATCGGCACAGGCCACGATCGCGTCCCGAACCCGGGCGAGATCATCGGGATGAATGCCCGCCTCGAAGACCTGGATGTCGACGGGAGCGTCCGACGCGAGCCCCCACATCGCACGGACCCGCTCGTCCCATTCCAGCCCGTTGGTCTCCGGGTTCCAAGAATATACACCTAGGCCCACCAGTTCGGTCGCGGCCCGCAGGCGAGCCTCGCTTTCCTTGAGCCTCTCCTGCACGGCGCGTCGCTCGCTGACGTCACGGGACACGCCGACCACCAGCTCGACCGAGCCATCGTCGGCGCGAACGGGTCCCCACAGGAAAGCGAAATAGGCCCCGTACCCCGTCGGACTCAGGAAGTAGACCTCGTCTTCGACAACGACGCCCTCGTGCAGGACGCGGTCGATGTGAGCGTTGAGCCTGTCCGCGAGCTCCCGCGGGTAGTCGAGATCCGCGAAAGTCTTGCCCAGCATCTCGTCGGAGCACAGGCCGAATAGACCCAGCATGGCCCGGTTCGCGTAGGCGAAGCGGCGCTCTGGATCGAAGGCGTAGACGTAGTCGGGGATCGACGAGAGCGTCGCCTGGAGAAAGCGAGACTGACTGGCGAGCTCCGCGCTTGCAGCCTCGACGCGTTCGGCCGCGCGCTTGAGGTCGTCGACGTCCTGCACGACAACGATCGCATCGATCGCGTCCTGACCCCGGCGGCGGAACGGAGCCGCGCTGACGCGCATCCAGCGCTCCGAGGCGTCGCGCCCGGCATACAAGAAGTCTATCCCCGGCATGACCGTCTCGCCACGCAACGCACGCGCGCCGGGGTAGCGATCGGGCGGGATCAGCTCGTTCGCTGCGTCGTAACCACGCCAGCGGCCCTGGATCGCCGCCTCGCGAGACGGCAGACGGGCGAGGCCGACGTAGTCCCGCATTTGCTGGTTGGAGTGAATGACATCGCCGTGGCGATCGTAGACGGCGACTCCGAGCGGCAGGCTCTCAAGCACCTTCGCGAGCAGCATCTGCTGCTCGCGAAGGGCCCGCTCGACGTGACGCTCGGCGGGAAGCTCGTCGCTGTTCGACCGGCTCGCCGATTGCGGAACGTCGGACATCGCTGCGGTCCTCCGCCCCGCCAACTGTCCGGCACTCGGATGTTTCCCTAGGGATCGCCCGTATGTCTCCCGATGACGGTGGTTGCGATAGCCGCACTCGGCACCTCCGAGGAGACTCGCATGAGAGCTTTGGTCTGGCACGGCAAGGAAGATATCCGTTGCGATACGGTATCCGACCCAGCGCTCGAGCATCCACGCGACGCCATCATCAAGGTGACGAGTTGCGCGATCTGCGGGTCTGACCTGCATCTATTTCACAATCTCGTCCCCGCGATGCTGCCCGGCGACATCATGGGCCACGAGTCCATGGGAGAGGTCGTCGAGGTCGGCAGCGCGGCGAAAGGCAAGCTCAAGAAGGGCGACCGGGTGGTCATTCCGTTCACCATCCAGTGCGGCGAGTGCGACCAGTGCCGGCGCGGCAACTTCTCGGTTTGCGAGCGCACGAACCGCAAGAAGGAGCTCGGCGACAAGGTGTTCGGCCACACGACGGCCGGCCTGTTCGGCTACACCCATCTGACCGGCGGCTATCCGGGCGGACAGGCGGAATATCTGCGCGTGCCGTTCGCGGATACGACGCACGTCAAGGTTCCGGACGGCGTCGACGACGAGAAGCTCCTCTTTTTGTCCGACATCCTGCCGACGGGGTGGCAGGCTGCCGTTCAGGCCGACATTCAGCCGGGCGACACCGTCGCGATCTGGGGCTGCGGCCCGGTCGGCCAAATGGCGATCCGCTCGGCGATCCTGCTCGGCGCCGAGCAGGTGATCGCGATCGACCACCTGCCGGAGCGGCTGTCCATGGCGGAAGCCGCGGGCGCGATCACCATCGATTTCGAGCAGGACAGCGTGGTCGAGCGGCTCAACGAGCTGACCGGGGGCAAAGGGCCCCACAAGTGCATCGACGCGGTCGGCACCGAAAGCCACGTCAATTTCGGCCAGCCGGACACCGTGCTCGATCGCGCCAAGCAGATGCTCATGGCCGAGAACGACCGTCCGCACGTGCTGCGCGAGATGATCTACGTGTGCCGCCCGGCCGGCGTCATCTCGATCATCGGCGTCTATCTGGGCCTGGTCGACAAGATCCCGATGGGCCAGGCGATGAACAAGGGCCTGACCTTCCGCATGGCGCAGGCCCACGTCCCGCGCTGGACGGGCGACCTTCTCCGTCGGATCGAGGACGGGCAGATCGACCCCTCCTTCGTGATCACGCACAAGGCCGATCTCTCCCAAGGCCCCGAGATGTACGCCAAGTTCCGCGACAAGGCGGACGGCTGCGTCAAGGTCATGCTCCAGCCCTGACGGAGGTACCCATGCCAGCCACGAACCTCACCCGAATCGCGCGCTCGAAGGGCGACCCTCGGATCGAACGCAAAGGCCCAAGCTCGCTGACCGATGCCGACCGGCTCGCCCGGGCGCTCGGTTGGCTGTCGATCGGGCTCGGAATGACGGAGCTCGTCGCGCCGGGCCGGATTGCCCGCACGCTCGGCCTTCACGGGAAGGAGGGCCTCATCCGCGGCTACGGCGCGCGCGAGCTGGCGAGCGCCATCCCGACCTTGTCGGTGAACAAGCAGGTCGGCCTGGCGTCCAGGATCGCGGGCGACGCGCTGGATCTCGCGACGCTCGCGCCGGCGCTTCATCACAGCAATCCCAAGCGGCACAACGCCGCCATCGCCACCGCGCTCGTCGCCGGGATCACGCTTCTCGACATCGCCGCTTACGCCGGGGTGAAGGCCGCGCATCGCCGCGAGCCGGGGAGCGATCGCGACTATTCCGATCGCAGCGGGTTGCCGCGCGGGCCGCAAGCCTCCCGCGGGCTCGCCCGCAAGGACTTCCAGATCCCGCCCGATTACCGGGCGGAGGGCACCGTCGCGGCGGAGCTCCCTGCTCGCGCCTCTTGATCCGGACGGCGCTCATGACCTTCGAGCAGGTGGTGGGCGCGGCGCTGGAGGTGCTATTCCTCGCGGACATCTTCTTGACCGTGCTCTACGCGCGGGCCGGGACAGGATTGCTCGCGCCGCGCTGGAACCGGGCGATGTGGGCTTCGCTTCGCGGGGCCGCCAGACTCTCTGGCGGCCGCCGCGGAGCGGTCCTGTCGCTCGGCGGTCCGCTCATCGTGATCTCGCTGATCGGCTTCTGGTCGCTGGGGCTGACGGTCGGGGCGGCGCTCGTCATTCACCCTGAGCTCGGCACCGCCATACGGCCCTCGAGCGGCGAAGCCTCGACCGATTTCGTGACCGCGCTCCTCGTCGCCGGAAACAGCCTGTCGATCGTCGGCGGCGGGGATTACTCCCCGCATACGACCGGCACCCGGCTGCTCTACCTGCTCCATTCGCTGATCGGGAGCTCGGTGCTGTCGCTCGTGCTGAGCTACCTTGTCCAGGTTTACTCAGCGCTTCGCGAACGCAACGCGCTCGCCTTGACGGTCCATTTGATGACCGGCAGCACCGGCGAGGCAGCCCAGATGCTCGCCCGTCTCGCGCCGGACGGTGATTGCAGCAACGCGAGCAGCGAGCTCGGCAACCTCGCGCGATCCCTCGCGGCCACGAAGGAGGCGCACCACTTCTACCCGTTGCTGTTCTACTTCCGCTTCGAGGAGCCGCTCTACGCGGTGTCGCGGTTCAGCTTCGTCCTTCTCGACCTCGTGACGCTGATCGAAACCGCGCTCGACCAGACGCACTGTGCTTCGCTCGTGCGCTCCGGGCCGGTGACGTCCCTGCGTGACGGCACACTGCTCCTGTTGGATATGCTCAGCCAAAGCTTCCCGGTTGCATCGTCGCCGAACGATACGTCCGAAACCTCGCATCTGCGGCGGAGCTATGCGGCCGCGACCGACACGCTGGCGCGAGCCGGCGTTCCGACACAGGGCGACGGGATCGAATCCTATGTCGCCGATCGCAGGACCTGGGAACCTCGGGTCGAACGGGTTGCACCGGCGCTCGGCTACACGATGGACGAGATCGATCGCCGAAGCTCGAGGTAAGCGAGGACCTGGCGCGCCTACAGCATGGGAAGCCGGCGCGGCCTGGAACCGAGCGGGAACGCCCGGTCGATCCGGGCGAGCTCGGCTTCCGTCAGTCGCAGCGCGCCGGCCCCTGCGTTGTCGGCCGCGTGCTCGGGGCTCGACGCCTTCGGGATCGCGAAGGTCGCTGGCGGCCGCACGAGGAACCGAAGGGCGACCTGGCGGGCGGTCGCGCCGTGATGGGCCGCGATCTCCTCCAGCACGCGGCCGCCGGGGGTTCTGCGGGTCGGGGAAGCTGTCGTGGCCGAACGGGCTGTAGGCGACCACCGCGACGCCGTGAGCCTCGCACCACGGGAGCACGGCGTGCTCGATCGCGCGCTCCTGCAGATGGTAGAGCACCTGGTTGCAGGCGATCCGGCCCTCGCCGCCGGCCTTCCAGGCGGCCTCGAGGTCGGCCACGTCGAAGTTGCTGACGCCCCAGGACAGGATCTTGCCCTGCTCACGGAGCCGCTCGAAGGCCCCGAAGGTGTCCTCGAGCGGGTGCGAGCCGGGCCAGTGCAGGAGGTAGCAATCCAGCCGGTCGGTGCGCAAACGGGCGAGCGACCGCTCGCAGGCCGCGACGGTCCCGGCGCGGGAGGCGTTGCCGGGGAGGACCTTGGAGACGAGGAACACCTCGTCGCGCCGCCCGGCGATCGCCTCCGCGACCACGGTCTCGGCATCACCGTACATCTCGGCGGTGTCGATGTGGGTCATGCCGAGGTCGAGGCCGCGGCGCAGGGCGGCGACCGCGGTCGGCCTGTGCGCGTCGTCGATGTACCAGGTTCCCTGGCCGACGGCCGCGACCTCGCGCGCGGCGGGACCGAACGGCCGCAACTCCATGCGGGACGAGAGCGCCCCGTCCCGCATCTTGGGAATGGCTGCCACAGTCCGCCCGGCCTCGCGCGGGATCACGAGGCGGCCGCTCGCGCCGCCTGCCCGCCCCGCAGTCGTCCGAAGAGGGCGATCATCGCCCTGTTGAAAGCCGGGATGTCGTCGGGTTTCCGGCTCGTCACGAGGTTCCCGTCGACAACCGCCTCCTGATCCTGCCAGTCGACGCCGGCGTTCTCGAGGTCGGTCTGGAGCGAGGGCCAGGAGGTCATCTTGCGCCCCCGCATCTTGCCGGTCTCGATCAGGGTCCAGGGTCCGTGGCAGATGGAGGCGACGGGTTTGCCGGCGTCGAGGAAGGCTTGCGCGAAGACGACCGCGTCCTCGTTCATGCGCAGCACGTCGGGGTTCAGGACGCCTCCTGGCAGGAGTATCGCGTCGAAGTCCTCAGCGCGAGCCTTGGCGAGCGTCAGGTCGACGGGGAACTCGTCGCCCCACTCCGTGAATTTCCAGGCCTTCACCTGATCGCTCTTCGGCGACACCAGCCGGGTCTGAGCGCCAGCCTCGTCGAGCGCCCGGCGAGGCTCGGTCATCTCGACCTGCTCGAATCCGTCCGTGACCAGGATCGCCACCCTCACGCCGTCGAGATCTGTGTCAGCCAAGTCCGTGCCTCCGTGAGACGAGAGTCGATTGTGCCGAGTTCGGGGCGCCGCCTCTGAGCAGCGAGATCGGGACCCGATCGCTCACCAAGCCTGCGATCACGGCGCGAAGACCGCGCGCACGCAGCCGTCCGTCTTGTGCTTGAACATGTCGTAGCCGCGCGGCCCGTCCTCGAGCGAGAAGCGGTGCGTGGCGAGGTAGGCCGGGTTCAGCTCACCCTTCTGGGCGTGCGCGAGGAGCCGGTCCATGTAGGCCTGTCCGTGCTGCTGCGCGCTGCGCAACGTCATGCCCTTGTTCATGATGGCGCCCATCGGGAACTTGTCGATCACCCCGTAGACGCCGAGGACCGAGAGCGTGCCGCCCTTGCGGCAGGCCGTGACGGCCTCTCGCAGGGCCTGGCCGCGATCCGTCTCCAGGCGCAGCGCCTGCTTGACGCGGTCATAGGCGTATTGCGATCCGGTGCCGTGCGCCTCCATCCCGACCGCGTCGATGCAGGAATCGGGACCGCGCCCGCCCGTCATCTCCCGCAGCGCCTCCCCGACGCTGTCGACCTCGGTGTAGTCGATCGTCTCCGAGCCGGCGTGCTCGCGCGCCATCCGCAGACGCTCGGGGTACCGGTCGATCGCGATCACCCGTTCGGCGCCCATGAGCCGCGCGCTCTGCTGAGCCATCAGGCCCACGCCGCCGCAGCCCCAGACCGCGACCGTGTCGCCCGGCTGGATGCCGCAGAAATCAGCGCCCATGTATCCGGTCGGCGCCGCGTCGGAGAGGAAGAGCGCCGTCTCGTCCGACACGCCGTCGGGGACCTTGAAGCAGTCGTTGTCGGCAAAGGGAACACGGACGTATTCCGCATGCGCGCCTGCGTAACCGCCGAACGCGTGAGTGTATCCGTAGATGCCGGCCGTTTGATAGCCGCCGAAGAGCGGCGCCTGCAGCTCGGGCTTCGGATGGGTGTTGTCGCAGAGAGAGTAGAGGTGATTCTGACAGTACCAGCACTGGCCGCAGACGATGAAGGACGGAACGACGACGCGGTCGCCCTTCTTCACCCGCTTCACCTCGGGGCCGACATCCTCGATCACGCCCATGAACTCGTGACCGATCACGTCCCCGGCCTTCATGGTGGGGCTGTAGCCGTCGATGAAGTGCAGGTCCGAGCCGCAGGTCGTCGAGAGGCTGACGCGCAGGATGGCGTCGTGCGGATTGACGATCTCGGGGTCCTTGACCGTGCCGACGCGCAGGTCGTTCACGCCGTTCCAGTAGAGCGCTCGCATGATCCGGTCTCCTTCAGCGCGTGTCGGCGCGAGCGGCCGGCTGGCGCTCAGTGGTCGGGATTTCGCCGGTCTCGACCAAGCTCTTGAAGCGCCGAAGGACACCGTCGGCGACAAGGTCGAGGGGCGCCGTTCCGAGGAGCGCGACGGCCGCGTCGCCGAGCATGCCGCCAGGCGGGTCGAACCGGACGCGCAGGGTGGCCACGGTGCCGCGGTCGGCGGGGGCCGGGCGGAAGCGGATCGATCCCTCGTTCGGGATGGGGGCGCCAGGGAGCGAGCGCCAGCCGGCGCCCTCGCCGGGCTGGTCCGCCAGCATCTCGGAATCCCATTCGGTGACCGCGCCGAGCGGTCCTTCGGCCGTCCAGTGCATGCGACCGTCCCCCATCGCCCGCACGGCCGCGAACCCTGCCATGACCTTCGTCAACGTTCCCGGGTCGCGCCAGCGCTGGCCGAGCTCGCTGGCGGCCCGGCCGATCGTGATCGACCGCTCCACCTCCGGCTCGCCCGCCAGGGCGCCGTCCCGCCCGGCGCGCTCCGGTCTTCGGCGATCGGGCGGCCGCCCTCGCAGAACGCCGACCGCCGTCACGCCGGCGAAAGCCGTGAGCGCGAGCGCGACCGGAACCCAGCTCGTGCCCTGGGTGACTCTCCCGCCCGCGGTGCCCGGAGACGGTCGGCCACGCTGCGGTGAACCGCGCCTTTGCTTGAGTCCGACGTCGTCCGACACGCCCGCCTCCCGGTTCGCGGCCGGATAACGACGGGCACGCCCAGGCTGGTTGCTAAGGGGTGTTCCTAAGGACGTTCCCGGGGGCGTGCCGGCCGTACCGCTGAGCGCCTTGCACGGTGCTCTCATGCCAGAAGCCGCTGACACCGTGCTTCGGCAGGCCCGCGAGGTCAGTTCGTCGAAGCCGAAGACCTCGCAAGCACTGCGGCTGGAGCCGCCGTGCGTGACTCAGAGGTCAGTCTGCTCGGACAGGATCAGGGCATCGTCCACCTCGATCCCGAGATAACGGACGGTGCTCTCCAGTTTCG
>JAFAPJ010000470.1 GCA_019247255.1 Methylobacteriaceae bacterium
AGCATGGTTCCGCCTTGCGATGCGCCTTAGCGCACCAGGATGTTGCGGAACTGCCAGGGATCGCTCTCGTCGATGTCCTCCGGGAAGAGGCCCGGCCGCTCCGACAGCGGCGTCCAGTCAGTGTAGAAGCCGTTCACCGGCCCGAGATACGGCATCTGGACCTCGAGGCAGCGGCGGAAATCCATCTCGTCCGCCTCGACGATCCCGGCCTCGGGGTTCTCCAGCGCCCAGACCATGCCGGCGAGGACGGCGGAGGACACCTGGAGCCCGGTCGCGTTCTGATACGGCGCGATCCGCCGGGTCTCCTCGATCGAGAGCTGCGACCCATACCAATAAGCGTTGCGGCCGTGGCCGTAGAGAAGCACGCCGAGCTCGTCGATGCCGTCCACGATCTCGGTCTCGTCGAGAATGTGCCAGTCGGGCTGCATCTCGCCCGCCTGCCCGAACATCTCGTGCAGCGAGAGCACGGCGTCGTCGCAGGGATGGTAGGCGTAGTGGCAGGTCGGCCGGTACACGGCGCGGCCGGCCTCGTCCCGCACCGTGTAGTAATCAGCGATCGAGATCGATTCGTTGTGCGTGACCAGGAAGCCGAACTGCGCCTGCGCGGTCGGGGTCCAGGAGCGCACCCGCGTGTTCGCCCCCGGTTGCAGAAGGTAGATCGCGGCCTGGCAGCCAGCTTCGTGCTCGCGCCCGTTCTCCGGCATCCAGGGCTCGAAGGAGCCCCAGCCGAGCTCGGCCGGCTGCAGGCCCTCGGACACGAAGCCCTCGACCGACCAGGTGTTCACGAAAACCCGCGGCGGCTTCGGGTTGCGGGCCCGCTGCGTGTCGCGCTCCGCGATGTGGATCCCTTTGACGCCGACGCGCTGCATGAGCGCGGCCCAGCCCTCTCGGGTTCTCGGCTCGTCATGCGGGATCGCGAGGTCGCGCGCGAGGTCGAGCAGTCCCTGCTTCACGAACCAGGACACCATCCCGGGATTGGCGCCGCAGGTCGAGACAGCCGTCGTTCCGCCCGGGTTGCGACGTCGCGCCTCCATCACGGTCTCGCGGAGCGCGTAGTTGGTGCGCTTCTCGGGTCCGGCCGACCGGTCGAAATAGAAGCCCGCCCAGGGCTCGACGACCGTGTCGATGTAGAGCGCGCCGATCTCGCGGCAGAGCTCCATGATGGCGAGCGAGGAGGTGTCAACCGAGAGGTTGACGCAGAAGCCCTGGCCGCCGCCTTGCGTCAGCAAGGGCGCGAGGAGGTCGCGGTAATTCGCCTGCGTGACCGCCTGCTGCACGAAAGCGATGCCGCGCTCGTCGAGGAGCGCCCGATCCTCGTCGACCGGGTCGATCACCGTTACGCGCGACCGGTCGAACTCGAAATGCCGCTCGATGAGGGGCAGCGTGCCGCGGCCGATCGAGCCGAAGCCGATCATGACGATCGGACCGCTGATGCGGCCATGGACGGGCCAGGTGGTCATGTCGGAGAGCTCTCCTTGAGATGCGTGGTTGGGCGAGGCCGTCGCCGCCCCGGATGACGGCCGTATGACGAGGCGCGCATCGGCGGACAACCGCACGGTCGGCTCGGCGCGTCGAAGGGGTGCGGGAGGGTGGGCGCGAAAAAGCCCCGGCGCCGAGGTCCTGGCGCCAGGGCGAAGTCGCCACTGAACCGGGGCCAGGAGGCCCTGTTTCGGCGGCGCTGTCGAGAGACGCGCTTAAGCTTTGGTTAACCGCGGCTCACGCGGCGGACAGGAGGGCCGCGCCGAGGTCGTTCGCGGCCGCCCGGACGAGGGCCGCGAGGTCGGGCCGGGGCGCCGGGGCGCCCGTCGGCTGGACGAGCCCGCGCGCGGTCGCGAGCGCGCCCGGCACGAGCTCGAGGCCGAGGAACCGGCCGGCCTCGTAAGGACCGGGCAGCCACAGCCCGCCGACCGCCTCGGCCGAGAAGCCGAAGCGTGCGTAGTAGGGCGCGTCGCCGACGAGCAGGACCGCGCGATGCCCGAGGGCGCGAGCCCGGGCGAGCGCCGCGCGGACGAGCTCCGCCCCGACCCCGAGCCCCTGCAGCTCGGGCGCGACCGCGACGGGCCCGAGCATCAGCGCGGGCCGGCCGGGGCCGGCCGAGACGTGCCAGAGCCGGACGGTGCCGATCACGGCTCCGTCCCGGGTCGCGACGAGAGCGAGCCCGTCCGCGGGCAGACGCCCTTCCCTCAGACGCTCGCAGGTCTTGCGGAAGCGCTCCTCGCCGAAGCAGCGCTCCAGCAGAGCCTCGCGCGCGGGAACGTCCTGGGGCGTCTCTTCTCTGATGTCGAACAAGGCCGTGCCCTCCCGGGGCCGAGACAGGGGAGACAGCAGCCCTCGCACCCGGGCCGGCGGCAGCCGGCCCAGGCCGTTCGGGACGTGGGGGTGAAAAGCCCTCTCCGCCGCGTGGAGAGGAAGCCGTCAGATGACGACGGTGGCGAGCGGCGGGAAGCCGTTGAAGGCGACCGCCGAGTAGGTCGACGTATACGCGCCGGTGCCCTCGATCAGCACGCGGTCCCCGATCTCGAGCGAGACGGGCAGCCAGTACGGGGTCTTCTCGTACAGGACGTCGGCCGAATCGCAGGTCGGCCCGGCGAGCACGCAGGGGACGCGGCGGTCTCCGTCGTGCTCCGTGCGGATCTGGTAGCGGATCGACTCGTCCATCGTTTCGGCGAGGCC
>JAFAPJ010000344.1 GCA_019247255.1 Methylobacteriaceae bacterium
GAAGCTCGAGCCGGAAGCGACGGTGCCGGCCCTCAAGAACGTCTCGTTCAGCGTCCACCGAGGCGAGGCCTTCGGGATCATCGGCCGCAACGGCTCCGGGAAGTCGACGCTGCTCAAGGTCGTCTCCGGCATCCTCAAGCCGACGTCCGGGCGCATCGCCATCACCGGCCGCGTGGCTGCGCTGATCGAGCTCGGCGCGGGCTTTCATCCTGAGATCACGGGACGCGAGAACATCTACATCAACGGCATCATGCTCGGTCTCACCAAGCGCGACATCGATTCGCGCTTCGACCGGATCGTCGAGTTCTCCGGTGTCGGACCGTTCCTCGACCAGCCGGTCAAGACGTACTCGTCCGGCATGCAGGCCCGCCTGGCCTTCGGGCTCAGCATGGCGATCCGCTTCGAGTGCTACCTCATCGACGAGGTCACGGCGGTCGGCGATGCGCGCTTTCAGGCCAAGTGCAACGCGGTGTTCACGGCCCGGCGCCAGGATTGCGACATCATCATGATCTCGCACGGGATGGACACGTTGCGGGAATATTGCTCGAAGGGGGTCGTCGTCGCGGACGGGAACGTGCTGTTTTTCGACGAGATCGACGACGCGATCGAGCTCTACCGCCGGATGAACTTCTAAGGGACGGGATCGCGATCCGATGCAAGAGCAAGCCACCCTGCCGCAGCTGGCACCGGGCCGGGACCTCGCCCTCGAACGCTCGCAGAAGGTGTCCCGGGCGCTTCACGACGCCGCCCGGAAGGCGCGGCTGACCGTGCGCAGCGGGGCGGCCTGGCAGGTCGCCTCGCGCGGCGGGCGGGCGAACCGGTCCTTCGCGATCGTCTCGGCCCTCGTCCTCTTCGTTCTGCCGACCCTGACGGCCGCGATCTTCTTCGGGCTCGTCGCCTCCGACCAGTTCGAAGCCGAGAGCCAGTTCGCCGTGAAGGGCCGCGAGTTCGGCCTGAGCGATCTCGTCGGCTCCAACGGCTCGTCGCAGCTCCAGAGCCTGCAGAACTTCAGCCAGACGCAGGACGGGCTCGTCATCGTCGATTACGTCAACAGCCGCGCTCTCGTCGAGAAGCTCGATCGCGAGATCGGCCTGCGCGCGATGTATACGAAGCCAGGGATCGACTACTTCTTCCGGTTCGACCCGGAGGAGCCGATCGAGGACTTCGTGCGCTATTGGCGCAAGCGCCTCTACTCTCACATCGACGCGTCCGGCATCATCACGGTCAAGGTGCGAGCCTTCTCGCGCGAGGACGCGCTCCGGATCGGCCAGGCCATCGTGTCGGCCTCCGAGCAGCTCGTGAACGACATGTCGGGGCGCTCGCGCCGCGACGCGCTCGCGAAGTCGCAGGAAGAGGTCGCGCGGGCGGAGCAACGTCTCGTCACGATCCGCGAGGAGGTTCGGCGCCTGCGCGACAAGGAGCGCTTGATCGACCCGGCGAAGAGCGGCGAAGCGCTCCTCAAGCTCGTCGGAGACCTCCGCCTCGATAAGGCCAAGCTCGAGAACGAGTACAAGACGTCGAGCCGGAGCCTCATTCCGACCGCGCCGCAGATGCAGGTCCTGAAGGCCCGGCTCGACGCCTTGAACGGTCAGATCGCCGGGATCGAGAACGAGATGACGGCGGCGGAGGGCGCCGGCGACCAGGCCGCGCTATCGGGTGCCATGCCGGCCTTCGACAAGGCGAAGCTCGACCAGAGCTGGGCCGAGAAGTTCTACCAGACGGTGGCGGCCTCGCTCGAGAAGGCGCGGCTCGATGCCGAGCGCCAGCAGGTCTACCTCGAGAGCTTCGTGCATCCCGTGATGCCAGAGGGGCCGGAATTCCCGCGCCGCGCGTGGAATACGTTCATGGTGGCGCTGGCGGCCTTCGGCCTCTGGTTCACCGTGAACTACCTGCGGGCAGCCCTGCGGGGTTGACCCGGCCGCACGCGGCGGCGGAAACGTCCCCGCGTGCAGTTCGCGATCGAGGAGGACGGCCCGGAGCGCATCCGAGGCTGGGTCGTGCCGGACCGGCCTTCCGCCCTTCCGGCGCTCGTCGCCGATATCGGACGGGGCGGCACCCGGCGGCTCGTCGCGACCGACCCGCGACCGGCGCTTCTGCGCGACCGCCGCCATCCATCCGGGCGCTGCGGCTTCGAGATCCGGCGCGGCGATCCGCTCTTCGACGACGACCGCCTCATGCTGTTCGAGGCGGGCTCGCACATGCTGGTCTACCGGCGTGCGCCGGCGAACCCGATCGAGGTCCGCCTCTACTTCCAGCAGACCCAGTCGAGCCCGGTCTACGACCTGGAACGGGAGCTGAGGCCGCTCTTCCGGATGACCTACGGCGCCTGCGAGACCGTGGCCGAGGAGGCTTTGCGCAGCATCCTGGGCCTTGATTTCACGCCCTCGCTCCTCGTGTCTGGTCTCGTGCCCTTCCGCCGGGCCGAGCCTTTCGTGGCGGCCCCGCGATTCCGGCGCGTCACGCTGCTGTCCGAACCCTATCGCGAGCCGGCCTCGCGAATCCTGCGGATCCGGGCGCTCGCCGAACATGCGACGCCTGGCGCCGCCTGGCGACGGCTCGGCCAGGGGCCGCTCATCGACGCCCTCGCGCGGGTCGACCTCGGCAGCCGGCGCGCGCTCGACCGGGCGCTCGCGCGGCTTACCGACGAGGCGCGCCTCCTCCTGGCGGACCCGGTGACCCGCCTGCTCGCCGCCCGCATCCCCGGCGAGATCCTCGACGAGCGGCACGCGCAGATCGCGCTCGAGCGCCTGGCGGGCTTCGACCTTGTCGGCTTCGACGACGACCTGTCGACCTTCCTGTCGGGGTTGGAGGGCCTGATCGGCGCCCCGGGGGCCCTGCGGCAGCGCCCGCGGGACCCGCCGGAGCTCGTTGAGCTGAGCGCGCTGCTGGCGACCTGCCCGGCCGCCGAGCCGCTGCTGCGTCTCGACACGCGCGTCCTGTCGCTCGCCCGGGAAGCGCTCGGGCGCTGACGCGTCGGCCCGCGATCAGCCAGGGTCGAGCCGGCGGATCAGCGCCACGACGTCCGCCGGTTCATAGGGCTTGGGCAGGAAGATCGTCTCGCGCCCGGTCGCGAGGGCCGGCGGCTCGGCGGTGTAGCCCGAGGTCACCACCACGACGGTCCTGGGCAGGTGCACGCGCGCCCAGCCCGCGAGCGCGAGCCCGTCCTGGCGGCCTGGCATGCGGATATCGGTGACGATCGCGAGAGGCGGCGTCGGAAGCGTCGCGAGGATGTCGAGCGCCTCGTCCGCGCTCGCGGCTTCCGCCACGTCGAACCCTTCATCCTCGAACGCGCAGACGAGCAGGACGCGGATCAGAGCCTCATCCTCGACCACGAGCACGCGACGAGGCGACGGCGGCTCGCCGTCCGTCAGGGCCATCGCAGCCTCAGGCGGACCCGCGTGCCGCCCTGGGGGTCCGACCGGGTCTCGATCGTGACGGAGGCCTCCTGGGCAAGCGAGCGCGCGAGGCGGGAGCCGATGCCTTTCACGATGGCGGTCTCGACGTAGCCGATTCCGTCATCGGCGATCAGCACCTCCGGGGCGCCGCCGTCCGGAACCGTGAGACCGACCGTGAGCCGGCCGGCCCGGCCTTCCGGCCAGGCGTGCTTCATGGCGTTCAGCATGATCTCGTAGCAGAGAAGTCCGAGCGGCATCGCGCGCGCGACGTCGAGCTCGAGCGGCCCGTCGAGCTCGCGCCGCAGCGCGACATGTCGATCCTGGTACAGACCCACCAGGCCTTCCGCCATGTCGGACAGGGCCTTGCCGAACTCCACGCGATCGAGCGCGTCCGTCTCGTAAATCCGGGCCTGGACCTGACCCAGCGCCCGCATGCGCCCGGCGAGATCCTGCAGCTCGGCCGCGATCTCGCCGCCCCGGGCCCGGGCCCGCAGCTGGAGCAGGCTCGTGATCGTCTGCAGGTTGTTCTTCACCCGGTGGTGCAGCTCGCGCACGATCGTCGATTGGTGATCGAGCGCGGCCGCGAGCTGTCGCTCGCGCTGGCTGAGCGCGGTCCGGTTGCGGCCGCTCTCGACCGCGAGCTTCAGCGAGGCGCGCAGCCGTGGCAGCTGACGGGCCGACTTCACCACGTAATCGTCGAGACCCGCCTTCATCAGCTCGACCGCGGTGATCTCGTCGCCCGAATCGGTGAACATCACGACCGGGCAGCCCGGCGCGCGGTCGCGCACGCGCTGCAGCACCTCGCGCCCGGTCCCCCATTTGAGCTCGAGATCCGTAACCACGAGGTCGAAGGGCGCGGCCGCAAGCGCCGCCTCGAACTCCTCGCGCGAGCCCGCCTCATGGATCGCGGCGCCGGGGAAGAGCGCCTCGGCCTCTCGACGCACCAGGCTGCGGTCGTCCGGCGTGTCGTCGACGATGAAGACCGCGGGCGCCGCGCTCACGCCCGCACCGCACGGTTGAGCCTGATCCAATAGGCGTCGAGCGTTCGTACCATGCCGAGCAGCGTCTCTCGGCTGACGGGCTTCACGAGATAGGAATTCGCATAGAGCTCGTAGGCCCGCCGGATGTCGGAATCCTGGTTGGAGGAGGTCAGCACGACGACGGGCGTATGCCGGGCGAGAAGATTGGCGCGGACGGCCCGCAGGACCTCGAATCCCGATTGCCGCGGAAGCTTCAGGTCGAGGAGGATGAGCCCGGGCAGCGGATGCCGGCTGCGATCGTCGTAAGGAGGCCGGCCCTCGACGAAGTCGATCGCCGCTTCCCCGTCCGCGAAGGTCAGGAGCGGGTTGGCGATCCCGGCCTTGTCGAAGGCGTAGGCGATGAGGTCGGCGTCGTCCGCGTTGTCCTCGACGAGGAGGACCGAGCTCAGGCTATGCATGGTCCTCTCCTCTCATGCGGCGTGCCGCCTCGTCTCGGCCCGAGCCGCTTCCGGCAGCTCGATCCAGAAGCGGGCGCCCCCGCCCGCCTCCGACACGACCCCGACCGTTCCGCCGAGCCGCTCGATCCCGGTCTTGACGATCGCAAGGCCGATGCCGGTGCCCGGATACGCCTCCTGACCGTGCAAACGCTCGAACACGTTGAAGATCTTCTCCTGGTGCTCCGGTGCGATGCCGATTCCGTCATCCTCCACCCAGACCCGGACGCGGCCGTCCCGGCGTTCGGCCCTGATCCGCACTCGGGCGGCCTCGTCCGGGCGCCGGAACTTCACGGCGTTCGCCACGAGGTTCGAGAGCACATGTCCGAGCACGACCGGGTCCGCGACGACCTCCGGCATGGGCTGGGCGACCTCGATCGTGGCGTCGCGGCCCTCGGCCAGCGCGCGGGCGTCCTCGGCGGCCGCCTGTGCGAGGCCTGACACGTCGAGGGCTCGGGGCTGGAACTCGGCGAGCTGGAGGCGGCTGAACGTCAGAAGGTCGCCGATCAGCCCCTCCATCCGCTCGGCCGCGGCGACGATCCGCTGCGCGTAGCGCTCGCCCTTGGGCCCGAGACCCGGCGCGAAATCGTCGAGCAGGATGCGGGCGAAGCCTTCCATCCCCCGCAGAGGCGCCCTGAGGTCGTGGCTCACCGTGTAGGCGAAGGCCTCGAGCCGGTGGTTGGCGGCAGCGAGGTCGGACGTGCGGTCCTGGACCTGGCGCTCCAGCGAGGCATTCAGCCGGCGCACCTCGTCCTCCGCCGCCTTGCGGGCCGCGATGTCCTCGATCACCGAGATCGCGTAAAGCGGCGACCCTGCCTTGTCCCGGACGAGCCCGACCGTGAGATTTATGGGGACCATCGTGCCATCGCGCCGCAGGTAGCGCTTCTCGAGGCTGTAGGTCGGGATCTCGCCCGCGACGAGCCGGCGAAGGAGGTGGAGGTCGCTGTCGAGATCCTCCGGACAGGTGATGTCCTGGAAGGTCTTCGCGCAGAGCTCGGCCGGCGTGTAGCCGACGATCTCGCAGAGCGTGCGATTGACCCGCAGCCAGCGGCCGTCGAGCCCGACCTCGGCCATGCCGACGGCGGCGTTCTCGAAGGCGGCCGCGTAGCGCTCCCGCTCGGCGCGCAGCCGCTCGGCCTCGCCCCGCTTCTCGCGACGCACGAACAGGAGAGCCGCGGCTCCCGCGGACGCCGCACCGGAGAGCGCCGCGAGCACGACCGCGACGAGGGCCGCGCGCTCCGCCCCGTCCGCGGCCGCGCGGCGATCGCGCAGCAGGCGCCTCTCCTCGGCCACGAAGGCGAGCGCCTGGTCCCGCAGCGACGCCGTCGCCGCACGCGCGTCGGGTCCTGTCAGGGCCACTGCGGCGCCGGCCTTGTCGCCGGCCGCAGCCCGGCCCGCGACATCGGCGAGGGTCGCGAGCCGGCTCTCGAGCGCGGCCGCGAGACGAGCGACGCGCGCCGATTGATCGGGATTGTCGGCCACGAGACCGCGAAGCTCGTCGAGGATCTCTCGCGTCGTCCGGCTCCGCTCGGCGAGCCTCTCCGCGGGCCTGCCGTCGCCGTCGAGGAGGCCGTCGCGGGCCGCCGCCTCCGCCCCGTTCAGCTCCGCGAGAAGCCGGTCCGCCCGCGCGATGACCTCGAAGGTATGCTCCACCCAGCCGGCCGAGGTTCCGACCGCGCGTTGGGCCGGCAAGAGCGCCAGCGCCGCGAGCGTCAGGAAGGCAAGCCCGACGACCGCCGCGACCGCAACGCCCGATCCCAGCCGCCAAACCCGCATTCCGATATCGCCCCGCTCGGGCCCGGCCCGTCCCGTGCCCGCCCGATCAACTCATTCCCGGCCCGGGCTGGTCAAGCCGCGTGGCGGTCAAGCCTCGTGCCGCGTGCCCGGAACGTAGGCCGGGTTGGACGACGGCTCGTTCGAGACCGTCCCGCCGCCGGCCGGCATGCGGTCGCCCTGGCCCTGGCTGTTTCCGCCGAGCGCGACGGGCGGACGACCCGCGTCCTTCCCACCCCAGCCGCCGCGCGGCTCCGGGCGACCACCGCCATCCTCGCCGCCGCCGCCGAGCACGGCTTCCTGCTCGGGACGCTGGCGGAAGTCGTCGAGCTGACGTCCGGTCCCGACCTTGTCGTCGGGCTTCTTCGACGAGATCATCGTGCGTCTCCTGAGCCTCGCGCCGGTGCGGCGCGGCCTAATCCGTCGCGGGGTCGGTCTCGGCGCCCTGCGGACCGTTCGGCAAGGCGCCGGAGCCCGGCGTCGAGCGATCGCGGCGGTCGCTCATCGTGGGCGAGGTCGAACCCTTGAGGCCGGAATGCGGGCCCGTCCCGGACGGGCCAGGATTCGCGTGCGACCCGCCGCTCGCGCCCTACGCGGCCGCGAGGTCGCCGGCCCCGCCGAGATCCAGGCCCGGCCGGTCGGTCGAGCCCGAGCCGGGCTTGGCCGAGGCCGCCTTCGGGTCGGCCCGCTCGCCGGGCGGGGGCGCGTCGTGATTGCCGTAGGCGGCGTTCGCCATCCCTGCCTCCTCGCGCTCAGCGCCGGTCCGGATCGGCGATCTCGGGATGACCTGTCTCCGCGGCCGCCTGCTTCCAGGCGTGGTTCGGATCGCCGCCCGGCCGCTGGCGGCGGCTCATCGCGCGGATATAGGCGAGGGTCGGCAGGAGGATCACGAGCAGCAATCCCAGGAACCACACATAGCTGCCCCAATCGGTCATCGCCTGCCCCGAGTTCGTCGCGACCGCTGGCCGCCGCGGAGGTCAACCGCCTCCCGGTCGGGGCGTTCCCGTCGACGGCCGGCGGGCGGAGCGTTGACGCGTCACGCTTGACTGCGAGGGGTCCCTCGCCATCGTGAAGGTCATGGACCGACGCACCCTCGGGCGGATCGCGAGCGCGACCGCCGTGCTCACCCTCGGCGGCGTCGGCTACGCGGCCGCCCGGCGCGGCCGCAACATCTATTACGACGGTCCGCCGAGCGATCATTTCGACGGGGTGCGCTTCTTTCGGCCGGGGCAATCGACCGATCGCGGCGTCCTTGACCTCGCGCGCTGGCAGCTGGAGGGCGGGCGCAAGCCTTGGCCCGGCACCTTCCCGAGCCCCTTCCGGGACAAGCCGCCGGCGCAGATCGAGAGCTTGCGCGCGACCCTCGTCGGTCACGCGACGGTGCTCATCCAGACAGCGGGGCTCAACATTCTGACGGACCCGATCTGGTCCGACCGGGCGAGCCCCGTCTCCTTCGCCGGGCCAAGCCGAGCCAATCCGCCGGGCATCGCCTTCGACGATCTGCCGCCGGTCGATGTCGTGCTGATCACCCACAACCATTACGACCATCTCGACGTGGCCACCGTGTCGCGGCTCTGGAGCCGCTTCGAGCCGCGGGTGATCGCGCCGCTCGGCAACGACGCCATCCTCCGCGACCACGACGACGCGATCCGGGTCGAGACGCTGGATTGGGGCCAGTCGGCCGAGATCGGGCGCGGGCTGACCGTGCATCTCGAGCCCGCCAACCACTGGTCGGCCCGCGGGCTCAACGACCGGCGCATGGCGCTCTGGGGCGCCTACATGCTCACGGGACCGGCCGGCCCGATCTACCTGGCCGGCGATACGGGCTACGGCGAGGGCGACACCTTCAGGGCGATCCGCGCCCGCTTCGGCCCGGTCCGCTTCGCGGCGCTGCCGATCGGCGCCTACGAGCCGCGCTGGTTCATGCGCGTCCAGCACATGAATCCGGCCGATGCCGTCCAGGCCTTCCGCGACCTCGAGGCGGAGGCGGCGATCGGCATTCATTGGGGCACGTTCCAGCTGACGAACGAGGCGGTGGATCAGCCGGAGACGGATCTCGCGGCCGCGCTCGCCGCTGCGGGAATCGAGCCGTCCCGCTTCCGGGCCTTTCGCCCGGGGCAGGTGTGGGAGCCCGGGAGCGCGGCTGGCTAAGCCGCCGCGAGCGCCTCGAGCTGGCGCTGCACGAGGCCGAGCCGTCGCGAGAGCCCGCGCAGCGACCCCACGAGCTCCGCCTGCATGCCGGTCGCGGCGCGGGGATATTCCTCCAGCACCCGCCGCATCAGCACGGGCGAGACGCGCAGCAGCGTCGCATCCTCGCGCACGACAGCCGTCGCGGGCCGCCGGGTTCGGGCGAAGAGCGCAGCCCGGCCGATGACCGCGCCCCGGCGGGCGAGCAGCGGCTCGACCTCGTCCGACGGATGGCGCGGCACCGCGACCGACCCCTCCATCACCACGTAGGCGCCGTCCGACGGCTCGCCTCGCCGGAACAGGGTCTCGCCGGCCGGCGCCACGCGCAGGTCGGCCGAGAAGGCCAGGATGCGCATCGCGTCCGCGGGTAGCAGGCGCAGGAGCGACGCCTCGGCGAGGACCGCCATCCGCTGGTTCAGGGTCACGGACATGCCCTCCCTCAGGGCATCAGCTTGTAGCCGCCGGGCTCAGTGATGAGGAT
>JAFAPJ010000531.1 GCA_019247255.1 Methylobacteriaceae bacterium
GACCCGTTGACCGTCGGACTGTCCCATCCGGAGGCCTTGACCGCGCTCACCTCGGGCAAGACCGAGATCACGGCGCATCTGACCTCGCCGCCCTTCTCGTTCATCGAGCGCAACGACCCCAAGGTCCACGTCGTCGCGAGTTCGCTCGACGTCATCGGCAACATCACGCTCGACGTCGTCTACGCGACGAAGCGCTTCGCCGACGCGAATCCGAAGACGGTCGCGGCGATCCTCGCCGCGCTCGACAGAGCCTGCGCCTTCATCGCCGAGAACCGGGAGGCCGCGGCCGAGATTTACGTGCGGTCCTCCTCGGTGAGGGTGTCGAAGGAGGAGGTCGTGCAGATGCTGGCCGAGCCCGGCACGACTTTCTCGACGACGCCCACGAAGGTCATGGACTTCGCCGAGTTCCTGGCGCTTGCCGGCACGATCAAGCGCAAGCCGGCGCAATGGACGGAGCTGTTCGTGGCGGCCCTCCACGGACGGAACGGGAGCTGACCGTCCAGCCTCTCAGGTCCGAACCAGCACCTCGGGATTGACGACGAGCGCCGGATCGAGGGTCCCGTCGAGGCCTGCGAGCGCGTTGCGGACCGTCGCGAGCCCCATCCCGAGGAGCGCCTCCTCGGTGAGCGCCGCCGAATGGGGGCTCAGCACGATCCGGCGCTCGGCGAGAAGCGGCGAGGAGGCCGGCAGCGGCTCGGTCGCGAAGGTGTCGAGCCCGGCGCCGTGCAGGTGGCCCGAGCGGATTGCGGCGAGGAGAGCATCCTCGTCCACGAGACCGCCGCGGCTCGCATTCACGACGATCGCGCCCTGGGGCAGAGCGGCGATCTCGCGCGCGCCGAGGAGGCCCCGGGTCTCGGGGCCGAGCGGGACGTGGAGGCTCACGATGTCGGCCTGAGGCAGGGCTTCGGCGAGGCTCGGCGCCTGCTCGATCGGTGCGGATGGCGCGGCGTCAAGATGCGGATCGAAGACCTGGACCCGGAGCCCGAAGGCGAGCGCGCGCGTCGCGACCTCGCGTCCGATTCGGCCGTATCCGACGAGGAGGAGCGTGCGGCCGCGAAGCTCGATGCCTGTGATCCGGCGCCGGGCCGCAAAATCGCCCTCCCGGGTCGCCGCGTCGAGCGCGACGGCGCCGCGCGCGGCGGCCAGCATCAGCAGCATCGTCTGCTCGGCGACGGCGACGGCATTCACCGGCCCGACGACCGTGACCGGGATGCCGCGTGCCGTGCAGGCCTCGACCGGAACGTTGTCGAAGCCGACGCCGTGACGCGACACGACCTTCAGGCGCGGCGCGGCTTCGAGGAGCCTGGCCGGGAAGGGCGTGTCCCGCAGCGTGATCGCGTCGGCCTCGGCAAGGTGAAGCCGGATCGCGTCCTCGCCGGGCTCGCCAACGACCCGGTAGGCGACGTCCGCCCGCGCATCGAGCAGCGCCAGCGCCCGAGGGTGGATCGGCTGAACCACCAGGATGTTCTTCACCGGCCTGCGCCCCCGTCCCGCCCGTCGCTGATCTCGTCCGAACGGCGCCGTTGTCCGGGACCGGCTGTCGATTGACAAGCGCGCGCTGCCCTGGGCTCCATCCGCTTCAAGCCGCCGGCACGATCGGACAAAACGGCGGGGAGGACAGAATGCCCATTACTAGACGTGCGGCGCTCGCCGGCGCCGCGAGCCTCTCGGTCGCCCGTCCCGCGCTTGGGCAGGGGGCGAAAACCGTCACGATCACCCGGCAGCCATCCATCATCTACATGCCCGGCATCCTCATGGAGCGCACGGGGCTCGTGGAGGCACAGGCGAAAGCGCTGAGCCTCCCGCCGCTCGCGACGAAATGGGTCACGTTCAACGGCGGAGGCGCCGCGACGGACGCGCTTCTCGCCGGTGGCGTCGACGTTGTGAACACCGGCGCCGGCAACATGCTGCTGCTCTGGGACCGGACGCGCGGGCGGGTGAAGGGGATCGTCGCGACCTGCTCGCAGCCGCTGATCCTCGTCAGCCGGGAGTCGCGCATCCAGTCGATCGAGGATTTCCGCCCGACGGACAAGATCGCCGTGCCGACCGTGAAGATCTCGACGCAGGCGATCCTCCTCCAGATCGCGAGCGTGGAGCGCTGGGGCAAGGACGCGGCCTTCCGGCTCGACCCCAACACCGTGCAGCTCGGTCACCCTGACGCGCTCGCCGCCATGCTGAACGCCAACGGCGAGATCGGGAGCCATTTCGCCGCGCCGCCCTTCCACCTGGAGGAACTGAAGCGCGTGCCCGGCGCCCATGTCGTCACGGATAGCGGCCGCATTCTCGGGGAGCCGCTCTCCCAGGCCGTCATGTTCACGACGACCCAATACGCCGAGGCCAATCCGGGCGTCGTGACGGCCCTGAGGGCGGCGACCGAGAAGGCGATCGCGATGATCCGCGACGACACGCGCGAGGCTGCGAAAATCTACCTCGCGGCCTCCAACGACCCGACGCCAGAGGACGTCTTTCTCGATATACTGCGCCAGCCCGGCATGCTCGATTTCGTGGCGCAGCCGCAGGGGACCTACCGGTTCGCCCGACATCTCGCCCAGACGGGCGTCATCAAGACGGAGCCGAAGAGCTGGACGGAGTACTTCCTCCCTGCCGCGGCCGACCTGAAGGGAAGCTGAGCCCGTCGCCGTCGCGCGCCGCCCGGCTCAGGTCGCTGCGACGCAGGCGACCGGCTGTGCGTGCAGCGCCTTTCTGACCCTTCCGCCGGCGAGCCCGCCCGGGATCGCGGCGCCGTCGCGGACGATGGGGAGGAGTCGGTCGAGGTCGATCCCAGTCGCGACGCCCATCCGGGCGAACATCCAGGCGACGTCCTCGGTCGCGACGTTGCCGGTCGCGCCGGGCGCGAAGGGGCAGCCGCCGAGCCCCGCGAAGGAGGCGTCGAACACGCGGACCCCGCCCCGATAAGCCGCGTGAACGTTAGCGAGGCCGAGCCCGTAGGTGTCGTGGGCATGGAGCGCCCAGGCCGAAACCTGCGGGAAGCGCTCTCGCGCGGCGGCGAACAGGTCGGCGACGTGGGCCGGGTCCGCCCGGCCCGTCGTATCACACAGGCAGATCTCGGCCTCGGGCCTCGATGCGACGAGGCGGTCGAGGAGCGTGAGCGTCGTTTTCAGAGGGACCCGGCCCGCGAATGGGCAGTCGAAGGCGGTCGCGAGGTCGAGCCGGATCGCCGTCTCGGGCGGGATCGCGGCGAGCAGGCGGTGGTACTCGTCGACGGATTCCGCCGGCGAGCGGCGGACGTTGTTGCGGTTGTGCGTCTCCGAAACCGAGAGGACGAAGACGAGCGCCCCGGCGCCGGCCGCGACCGCCTCACGACCCCAGCGCTCGTTCGGTACGAGAACCTGGGCCCGCAGGCCGGGGAGCCGGGCGCAGGCCGTCAGGACCTCGGCGGTGTCGCGCATTTGCGGCAGGGCCTTCGGGCTCACGAAGGAGCCGATCTCGATCCGGGAGAGCCCCGCCGCGACGAGCCGCTGCACGAAGCCGATCTTGGTCTCCGTGGGGATGAACGGGCCGATGCCCTGGTAGCCGTCGCGCGGGCCGACCTCGACGATCGTGACCCGGTCGGGCGAGAGCGGGATGCTCATGCCGCGACGCCGTCGCGCCTCAAGGCTGCGATCGCCTCGGGGTCGAGGCCGAGCTCGGCCAGGATCTCGTCCGTATGCTCGCCGACGGCCGGGCCGGCCCAGCGCACCTCGCCGGGGTCGTCCGGCACGTACGGGACGATACCTGCCTGGAGCACCAGGCCGAAGCGCGGGTCATGGACCTCCCGGACCATGCCGCGCGCCCGGAACTGAGCGTCCGCGGCGATGTCGGCTGCCGTGTAGACGAGCGTCGCCGGGATGTCCGCCTCGGCCAGCATGCGGTCGAGATCGGCCGCTTGGTGTCCGCGGCTCCAATCGGCGATCAACCCATCCAGCGCCTCGACATTCTCGACGCGGAGGCGGTTGTTGCGGAAGCGTGGATCGCGCGCGAGCTCCGGCCGGCCCATGAGGGTCGTGAGCCGCTCGAAGATCGGGTCCGAATTGCCCGCGATCACGATCCAGCCTGCGTCGCGCGTCGGGTAGGCCGAGGACGGCGCTGCCGTCGCGATGCGCGAGCCGACGGGGTGACGCACGGTGCCGAACACGCCGTATTCGGGCAGCGTACCCTCCATCATGGACAAGACGGATTCGGTCAGTGCGACGTCGAGCGCGCGCCCGCGCCCGTCGCCTCCGCTTCGGCCGTCGCGGGCCCAGAGGGCCGCCATGACCCCGAAAGCCGCGTAGAGTCCGGCGATCGAATCGCCGATCGAGATGCCGACGCGGGTGGGCGGCAGGTCCGTCAGGCCCGGCGGGTGGTTGGTCAGGTAGCGCAGGCCGCCGATCGCCTCGCCGATGACGCCGAAGGCCGCCCGGTCGCGGTAGATGCCGTCCTGCCCGTAGCCGGAGATCTGCGCGATCACGAGGCCGGGGCGGGCCGCCTCCAGCGCCTCGCGCGACAGGCCCATCCTGGCCAGCTGCCCCGGGCGGAAGTTCTCGATGAGCGCGTCGCAGCCCTTGGCGAGCCTGAGCACGATGTCGACGGCGCGCTTGTCCTTGAGGTTGAGGACGAGGCTGCGCTTGTTGCGCTGGTGCATGGAGGTCCAGGGCGCGCCCCCGCCCTCCACCTGCCGGCCCCATTGCCGCACGGGATCGCCGCCGGGCGCCTCGACCTTGATGACGTCGGCGCCGAGGTCGCCGAGCAGCCGCGTGGCGAAGGGCGCGGCGACGAAGTGCCCGAGTTCGAGCACCCGCAGGCCGGTGAGCGGCCCGTGCGATCGGTTGGATGTGTCGCTCACGGCTCCCAGGGCCTCCGTTGTCGCAAGAGGGATCAGGC
>JAFAPJ010000614.1 GCA_019247255.1 Methylobacteriaceae bacterium
CATGTGACCGCCGAGCGCTGCATAATCCTCGAGGCGCAGCGTGAACTCGATCGGCGCGACGAGCGCGGGGGTCGGCACGTAGCCGAAGCCGTTCTCGGGCACGCGTGAGACGTCCACCATGAAGGTGATCCCGCCGCCCGGCCACACATAGGTCGGGGCGCCCCCGCAGGTGACGAGCGTCAGCGCGTCCTTGACGGAGCGGGTCAGCCGAACCGGATTCTCCGTGACGCCCGCCCGCAGCGAGCCGCCCGCGCCGCCCATGAACAGCACGGTCGCGAGCGCCGGCTCGCAATTCTCCCGGATGAGCGCGACGGAGCGCGCCAATGCGTCCGGCATCTCGGCCTCGACCGGGCGAAGCGCCTCGTCGAGCACGTAATAGCCCGCATGCTCGCCGGTGGTGGACGTCATGAGGAGCGTGAGGCCGGGCCTTGCGCCCTTGCCGGGATCGAAGCCCGCGAGGATCGCCAGAGGATCGGCGAGATCCGTCCCGCCCCAGCCGGTTCCCGGCTGCGCGACCTGGAAATAGCGTCCGGGGGTCGAGCGCCGGCCTCGAATCTTGATCCCGGTATCCCGGATGCCCAGGAGCTTGCCGGCCTGGTGCTCGGACAGGACGCCCGTGATGTGGTCGTCCACCACCACCACTTCGTCGACGCGCCCGTCCCATTGCTTGGCGAACATGCCGATCGTCGCCGAGCCGCAGCCGACCCGCATACGCTCCTCGAGCTGCCCGTTGACGACCGGCGGACGCCCGGCCTGGACCAGGACGGTCGCGCCCTCGTCGACCGCGAGCTCGACCGCGCCGCCGTTGCAGAGCGCGAGGAGCGCGTCGCAGGTGACCCGGCCCTCCTTCTTGGACCCGCCCGTGAGGTGGTGGACGCCGCCGAGCGACAGCATCTGCGAGCCGTATTCCCCGGTTGTCACGTGGCCGACCGGCTCGCCGTCGACCCGCACGAGGGCGCGCTCGGGCCCCAGATGCCGGTCGGTGTCGATCTTCACCTTCACGCCGCAATAGGAGAAAATGCCCTCGGTCACGACCGTGACGGTGTCGACCCCGTCGATCTCGGCCGACACGATGAAGGGCGCGGGCTTGTAATCCGGATAGGTCGTGCCGGCGCCGATCGCGGTCACGAAGGTCGTGGCCTCGCCGAGGACCCGCCCGTCCCACTCGCCCCGCCCCGCCCCGAAGGGCACGAGCGCGCCGCCGGTCTCGACCGTGCGCTCCAGCACGACGTGGGGATCCACCCGCACGAGCTCGCCCCCGAGATTGGCGTAGCGGTCGCAGGCCCCGGCCTGGCCGGGGCGGATCAGGCACATGACCGGGCAGGCGTCGCAGCGCACCTTGTCGTCGGGCGCGGCCCCATCGGTCGCGGGCGCCATCGAGGCCTCCTCCGGCCGGGCGATTTGTTTGTATGCTAACGACCGGGTGGGAACTTGGGAAGCGCCGTTCCCGGCGCGACCGTCTGCTTGATTGTTTGTACGCGAACGATACTGTCTGGGCGTGCGGGCCTTCTCGCTCACGGTCAATGGTTTGCAGCGGGACCTCGACGTCCCGCCCGCCGTCCCGCTTCTCACCGTCCTGCGTAACGACCTCGGCCTGACGAGCCCCAAATACGGCTGCGGCCTCGGCGAATGCGGGGCCTGCACGGTCCTGGTCGACGGCGTCGCGGCGCGCGCCTGCGCCATCCCGGCCGCCCGCGTCGCGGGGCGGCGGATCACGACGCTTGAAGGGCTTGGTGGGCCCGACGGTGCGCTGCATCCGGTGCAGCAGGCCTTCGTGGACGCGCAGGCCGCGCAATGCGGCTATTGCCTCTCCGGCATGATCATGACCGCGGCGGCGCTCATCGCCCGCAATCCGGCCCCGAGCGAGGCCGAGATCCGGGAAGAGCTGCGCTACAACCTGTGCCGCTGCGGCACCCATCTCGAGATCCTGGACGCAGTCCGCCGCGCCGCCGGCCTGGCGAGCCGCGCGGCTTGAGCGAGGCCGTGAAGGCCGACCTCCTCGGCCGCCCGGAGGGTCTGCTCGTCCTGGGGCGGCCGGACGTGCCCGACCCGGACCTCCATCTCGCGATCGGACCCGCCGGCGACGTCACGGCCTTCAACGGGCATGTCGATCTCGGGACCGGGATCCGCACCGCGCTCGCCCAGATCGTCGCCGAGGAGCTCGACGTCGCCCCAGAGAGCGTCGCCCTCGTCCTCGGCCACACGGGCGAGACGCCGGACCAGGGACCGACGATCGCGAGCGAGACGATCCAGGTCGCGGCCGTGCCCCTGCGGCAGGCGGCCGCGACGGCCAGGCAGGCGCTCCTCGAGCTCGCCGGCGCCGTCCTCGGGGCCGATCCGGCCACGCTCGCTGTCGAGGACGGGCTCGTGCGGCTGCCCGGGACGAATCGCCAGGTCGCCTATCGCGAGCTCCTGCGGGGACGCCGGATCGTGCTCGCGCTCGACCCTGCCGCGCCTCTGAAGCCGCCCTCGTCCTACCGGACCGTTGGCCGGGCGACGCCCCGGGCCGACATCCCGGCGAAGGCGGCCGGTCGCTTCACCTACGTCCACGACGTGCAGGTTCCCGGCATGCTGCACGGCCGCGTCGTGCGCCCGCCTTATGCCGGACGCGACGCCGGCCCCTTCGTCGGCCGAAGCCTCGTGGCGATCGACGACAGCTCGGTCGCCGGCCTCGCAGGGCTCGTCGCGATCGTGCGCGAGGGCGATTTCGTCGGATTGGTCTGCGAGCGCGAGGACCA
>JAFAPJ010000671.1 GCA_019247255.1 Methylobacteriaceae bacterium
ACGGAGACCCGACCTCGTCATACCTCTGGCGCAACGTGATGCCGCATTGCGAGGGGCTCGGCCGGCTCGTCGCCTGCGACCTCATCGGCATGGGCGGCTCCGATAAGATCGAGGGCTCGGGACCTGGCCGCTACGCGTACGGTGTGCAGCGCGACCACCTCTTCGCGCTCTGGGACGCGCTCGACCTCGGCGACCGGGTCGTCCTCGTGCCGCACGATTGGGGCTCGGCGCTCGGCTTCGATTGGGCGCACCGCCACCCCGATCGGGTCGCCGGCATCGCCTACATGGAAGCGGTCGTTGCGCCGCTCACCTGGGAGGATTGGCCGGCCGACGCGCGCCGCGTCTTCCAGAGCTTCCGCTCCGAAGCCGGCGAGGCGATGGTGCTCGAGCGCAACCTGTTCGTCGAGCGCGTGCTGCCGGCCTCCATCCTGCGCCCGTTGTCCGAACCCGAGATGAAGGCCTACCGGGCTCCGTTCCGGGACCCGGGCGAGGGCCGGCGTCCGACGCTCGACTGGCCGCGCCAGATCCCGATCGAAGGCGAGCCGGTCGAGGTCGTCGCGACCGTCGAGGGCTACGGGCGCGCTCTCGCGGCGAGCCCGGTCCCGAAGCTCTTCGTCAATGCCGAACCGGGCTCCATCCTGGTCGGGCGCCAGCGCGAGATCTGCCGGGCCTGGCCGAACCAGACCGAGGTGACGGTGCGGGGCAGCCATTTTATTCAGGAGGACAGCCCGGACGAGATCGGGCAGGCCGTCGCGACTTTCATCCGGGGCCTGCCCGGCCAGGCTTGAGCGGGCGCGTCTCGGTCTCGACCAGCCTCACCGAAGGCCGGGCGTTCAGGGCAGTTCGTCCTGTGCGTCGCCTCGGCTCGCGCGCGGCTGCGCCCCTCACTGGACGGGGATGTTGGCATCCTTGACGAGCTTCGCCCACTTGGCCGTTTCGCGATCGACGAATTCCGCGAGCTCGGCTGGCGTCGACCCCACGGGCGTGACGCCGAGCTTGGCGAGGATCTGCACGAGGTCGGGCTGGCGCATGATCGCCTGCACCTCGCGCGAGAGCGTCTCGGCGATGGGGTCGGGCAGACCGGCCGGCGCGAACATGGCGTGCCAGGAGGTCGCCTCGAAGCCCGGCAGCGTCTCGGCCATCGTGGGCACGTCCGGCGCAATGGCGGCGCGCTCGCGGCTCGTGACCGCCAGGGCCTTCAGGGAGCCGGCTTCCACCAAGGGCCAGGTGGTCGAGATGTTGTCGAAGATGAGGTCGACCCGGCCGCCCACGAGGTCGGTCAGCGCCGGTGCGCTGCCCCGGTAGGGCACGTGCGTGATCTCGGTGCCCGTGACCGCCTTAAACAGCTCGGCCGTGAGATGGAGCGAGGAGCCCACGCCCGACGAGGCGTATTTGAGCTTGCCGGGATTGGCCCTCAAAGAGGCGATGAACTCGGCCACCGAGCTCGCCGGGTTCGACGGCGGCACCGCGAGCACGTTGGGCGAGGTCGCGACGAGCGAGATCGGCCGGAAGTCGCGCCTGTGGTCGTAGGGCATGCTCCTGTAGAGCGCCGGGTTGATGGCGTGCGTGCCGATCGTCCCCATGAGCAGCGTATAGCCGTCGGGCGCGGCCCGCGCGACGGTGGCCGCCCCGGGATTGCCGCCGGCCCCCACGATGTTCTCGACGACGAATGGCTGGCCGAGGCGTTGCGACAGGCGCTGGGCGACGAGCCGGCCGAGATTGTCAGCGATCCCGCCCGCGGCGAAGGGCACCACCACGCGCACGGGGCGCGCGGGCCAGCCTCCCGCGCCCGCACCAGACGTCTGGGCGAGAGCCGGTAACGAGACGGCGAGCGCCGCCAGGAGGGCGGCGAAGCGGCGGCGGAGCATGCCGAGGGTCCTGCGGTTCTGACGTTCGGAGCTGCTTGTCCCGTGCGGGATCCCGACCCTCACCCCTTGCGGCCTCGTGACCACGGTGTCCAGGACTTGGGCTCCGACCTTGGTCGGCAATTCGCGGATCGCTCGACGGCCATCGCCATCGTGGGGTCACGGACGGGCTATCGCCTTGGCACAGCCTGCGCGCGGAACGGAGGGCGGCACGCGAACCTGGACCCGCCGCCCGGGCTCGCGTTGACCGCCGGGAGGCCGCCGGCTATCCAGGTGCCAGGCACCCGTAGCTCAGCTGGATAGAGCGTTGCCCTCCGAAGGCAAAGGTCACACGTTCGAATGGTGTCGGGTGCGCCACCTCTCCGCCGACAGGGCTTCCTCGGCTTGACCTGAACCGCCCGGCTCGTCGTGGGGCTGGGTGAGCGCGGCATTTCCGACGGCCGCCCCGAGGCCGCCGATCGGCTCCGGCCCGGTCAGAAGCGGTAGTTGAAGCTGCCTTTCACGCCGTGGTCCTGGCTGTCGCGGCCGACCTGACCGGTATAGGCGAGGCCGAGCGTCGAGCCGCCGCCGATCCGCCAATCGAGCCCCGCATTCGCCACGAGCGCGTCGCGGGTCACGGGCACGCCCGCGACCGTGAGGGCCGGGCCGCCCGTCGCGAAGGCGAGAAGCGCCGTCGGCACGACGTCGCCGAACGCGTGGCGATAGCCGAGAAGCCCGCGCAGCACGAGGCCGCCGGCGCCTAGACCCAGCGCTTCGGACAAGGCGGCCTGCCCCTGGACGCCCGCCGTGACGGTCTGGATGTCGTAGTCGCGCCCGAACGAGACGAGCCGGGCGGCCCCGCCCGCTTCCGTCACCGTTCCCGTCGCGATCCGGAGCGCGGCCGCGCCTAGGAA
>JAFAPJ010000447.1 GCA_019247255.1 Methylobacteriaceae bacterium
GCTGCAGGACGCCGCGAGCCGGAAGGCCGATCCGGAGCTGCGGCGCGCGGACCTCGAGACGGAGCTGCAGCTCATGGAGGACGATCGGACCCGGCTCGCGACCGAGCTCGACGTCGCCACCGCGCGGCTCGCCAGGGTCGAAACGGCGCTCGCCCATCTGGGCCCGCGCGTCCGCGGCGCGATCGGCACCCTGCGCGAGGTCCTGGCGCGGGCCGAGCCGCCGCGTCCCGGCCAGCAAGGCTAGCGATGCCGCAGATCCAGGTCACGATCGCGGGCCGGGCCTACCGGATGGCCTGCGGGGAGGGCGAGGAGGCGCACCTCACCGGGCTCGCCGAGCTTCTCGACGGCAAGGTCTCCGAGATGCGCGCGGCCTTCGGCGAGATCGGGGACATGCGCCTCCACGTCATGGCGGCGCTGACGGTCGCGGACGACCTCGCCGAGACGCGTCGTCGGATCGCCGCGCTCGAATCCGAGATCGCGGCCCTGCGGGCCCTCGCCGGCGCCGAGGCGGAACGGAGCGAGGCCGCGGAACGGCAGATCGCGGCCGAGATCGCCCGCGCGGCGGACGCCGTCGAGCGGCTCGCGCGCGGCTTCGCGCCCTCGGCCCGGCTCGCGGCCGAGCCCGATTGAGCGAGGCCGTCACACCGGGGCCGAAGCCTCTGGGACGGATCGGCGCGGCCGCCGCCCGCCGGATCGCGCTCGCGGCGTCCGGCTTCGGGGCGCCCCGTCCGCCGCGCGCCGGCGCCCGTCAGCTCGGGCTCATGCTCGCCAGGCTCGGCCTCGTCCAGATCGATTCGGTCAACGTGCTTGCCCGCGCGCATTACATGCCGGGCTTCTCGCGGCTCGGCGCTTACGAGCCGGCGCTCCTCGACGCGGCCGCCTATCGCGGGCGCAGCCGCAGCCTCTTCGAATATTGGGGACACGAGGCGTCCCTGATCCGCGTCGAGCTGCAGCCGCAGCTGCGCTGGCGCATGGCGCGGGCCCGGGACGGGCTCGGCATCTATACGGGCCTCGCCCGGTTCGGGCGCGAGAACCGGCCCTTCATCGAGGGCGTGCTCGCCCGGATCGCGCGCGAGGGCCGCGCGGCCGCGCGCGACCTCGGGGCGGAGAGCGGCGAGAAGGGCGCGGGCGGCTGGTGGGGCTGGAGCCCCGCGAAGCGCGCCCTTGAATGGCTGTTCTGGGCGGGCGAGCTGACGACCGCCGAGCGGCGCGGCTTCGAACGCGTCTACGACCTGCCGGAACGCGCCCTGCCCCGCGCGGTGCTGGACGCGCCGACGCCCGACCCGGCCGAGGCGCATCGCGCCCTCGTCCGGGTCGCGGCCCGCGCGCTCGGGATCGCGACGGAGCGCGACCTGCGCGATTATTTCCGGCTCGACCCGGCGGACAGCCGCGCGGCCGTCGCGGCGCTGGCCGAGGCAGGCGAGCTCCTGCCCGTGGCGGTCGAGGGCTGGGACGCGCCGGCCTTCCTGCATCCCGAAGCCCGCCGGCCGCGACGGGTCGACGCGCGGGCGCTCGTCTCGCCCTTCGACCCGCTCGTCTGGGACCGGGCCCGGGCCGAGCGCCTCTTCGGCTTCCGCTATCGGATCGAGATCTACACGCCGGCGCACAAACGCGAGCACGGCTACTACGTGCTGCCGTTCCTGATGGGCGACCGCTTCGCCGCGAGGCTCGACCTCAAGGCGGATCGCCCGGGCGGACGCCTTCTCGTCCACGCGCTCCACCTCGAGCCCGGCCACGACCCGGTCGCTACCCGGGCCGCGATCGAGGCCGAGCTCGCGCTCGTCGCGTCCTGGCTCGGGCTGCGGTCGATCGAGCACCGGGCCTGAGCCGCCTCGCGCCCGGCCGAGCGAGCGTCTATCTCTCGCCCATGACGAACACGACCGGCCAGGCCCCGCGCCGCACCTGATGGCGACCCCTCCCCTTCTGACGCTTCAGGGCATCGCGCTCACCTTCGGCGGAACGCCGCTCCTCGAAGGCGCGGACTTGTCGGTCGGCGCGGGCGACCGGGTCTGCCTCGTCGGACGCAACGGCTCCGGCAAATCGACGCTGCTGCGCATCGCGGCCGGCACCGTCGAGCCCGATCGCGGCACCCGCTTCGCGCAGCCCGGCGCGACGATCCGCTATCTGCCGCAGGAGCCGGACATGCGCGGGCACGCGAGCGTGCTCGACTATGTGGAGGCCGGGCTCGCGCCGGGCGACGACGCGTACCGGGCCCGTTTCCTCCTCGGCGAGCTCGGGCTCACGGGCGAGGAGGATCCGGCGGCCCTGTCAGGCGGGGAGGCGCGCCGTGCGGCGCTCGCCCGCACGCTCGCGCCCGAGCCCGACATCCTGCTCCTCGACGAGCCCACGAACCATCTCGACCTCGGGGCGATCGAGTGGCTCGAGGCCGAGCTGAAGGGCTTGCGGACGGCCCTCGTCCTCATCAGCCACGACCGGCGCTTCCTGGCGACACTCTCGCGCTCCATCGTCTGGCTCGACCGCGGGCGAACGCGGCGCCTCGACCAGGGCTTCGCGGCTTTCGAGGGCTGGCGCGACGCGGTCCATGCCGAGGAGGAGGCCGAGCGCCACAAGCTCGACCGAAAGATCGCCGCCGAGGAGGATTGGGTCCGCTACGGCGTGACGGCGCGGCGCAAGCGCAACGTGCGCCGCATGGCGGAGCTCGCCGAGCTGCGGGAGACGCGCCGGACGGCGCGCCGCGCGCAGGGCGACGCGACGTTGGCGGCCGCCGAGGCGAAGGCGTCGGGCACGCTCGTCATCGAGGCTGAGCGAATCGCGAAGCGCTACGGCGAGCGCCCGGTGGTGCGGGACTTCTCGACCCGCATCCTGCGCGGCGACCGCGTCGGCATCGTCGGGCCGAACGGGGCCGGCAAGACGACGCTCGTGAAGCTCCTCACCGGCGCGCTCGCGCCGGACGCGGGCGCTGTGAAGCTCGGAGCGGGGCTCGCCTCCGTCACCCTCGACCAGACCCGCGAGAGCCTCGACCCGGGCACGCCGCTCGCGGACGCCCTGACCGAAAGCCGCGGCGACCAGGTGACGGTCGGCGGCGAGACGCGGCACGTCGTCGGCTACCTCAAGGACTTCCTGTTCTCGCCCGAACAGGCCCGCACGCCCGTCCGCGTGTTGTCGGGGGGCGAGCGGGGCCGGCTGATGCTGGCGCGCGCGCTGGCCAAGCCCTCGAACCTCCTGGTGCTCGACGAGCCGACGAACGACCTCGACCTCGAGACGCTCGACGTCCTCGAGGACATGCTCGGCGAGTATCGCGGGACGGTGATCCTCATCAGCCACGACCGCGACTTCCTCGACCGGATCGTCACCTCCGTGATCGTGCCCGAGGGCGACGGGCTCTGGCGCGAATACGCGGGCGGCTACACGGACATGCTCCTCCAGCGCGGCGCCGACGTTGTCCGCCCGGGGGCGCGATCCGAACCGGTCGGCGCGCGCGAGCAGGTCGTCGACCCGGCGCCGGCGCGCGCGGTCTCGACGGCCGGCCGCAAGCGGCTGTCGCCCGGCCAGCAGCACGCGCTGAAGACGCTGCCCGGGCGGATCGAGACGCTGGCGGCCGAGATCGGGCGGATCCAGGCGGCGCTCGCCGATGCCGAGCTGTTCACGCGCGACCCGCGCCGTTTCGCGAGCCTCTCGGGCGCTCTCGCGGAGAAGAGCACGGCGCTCGACGCGGCCGAGACGGAGTGGCTCGAGCTCGAGCTCCTGCGCGAGGAGGTCGGCGCCTGACCGGCACCGTCCGGGCTTTGTGCCGGATGCGCCGATCGCCTATGCGAGACCCAACGGGTGCGGGCAGGATGGCGAACGTCAGGTGACGATCGGACGCGACGAGGTGCTGGCGGCGCTCAGCCGAGTGAGGGCCGGGAGCGAGCCGCTGCCAGGCTCGGGCCGGCTGTCAGAGATCGTGGTTGATCCCGCGGGCCGCGTCTCGTTCTCAATCGCGATCGAGCCGTCCGAGGCCGCTTCCTTCGAGCCGGTCCGGGCCGCCGCCGAAGCTGCCGTTCGCGCGCTTCCGGGCGTCGCGGCCGTCTTCGCGAGCCTCACGGCCGACCGTCCGGCCGGCGCCTCGGCCCGGTCACCCTCGCCGGCGCCAGGAGCGGCGCCGCGGGCCGGCGGGCCGCCGCGACCCCAGGCGATCCCGGGCGTGGCGCATGTGGTCGCGGTCGCGTCCGGCAAGGGCGGGGTCGGCAAGTCGACCCTGTCCTGCAATCTCGCCTTGGCGCTTCGCGCCGAGGGCCTCAGGGTCGGGCTCCTCGACGCGGACATCTACGGTCCCTCAATCCCCAAGCTCTTCGGGCTCGGCGGGCGCAAGCCGCGGCTCATCTCGGGGCGCATCATCGAGCCGCTCGACGGTTTCGGCGTCCGGGTCATGTCGATCGGCTTCCTGGTCGAGGACGAGGCCGCGATGATCTGGCGCGGCCCGATGATCGTCTCCGCCCTGACCCAGATGCTGCGCGAGGTCGCCTGGGGCGACCTTGACGTGCTGCTCGTCGACATGCCGCCCGGCACAGGCGACGCTCAGCTCACGATGGCGCAGCAGACCCCGCTCGCCGGCGCGATCGTCGTGTCCACCCCGCAGGACCTCGCGCTCATCGACGCCCGGCGCGGGGTCGCGATGTTCCGGAAGGTGGAGGTCCCGATCCTCGGCATCGTCGAGAACATGGCGGCCTTCGCCTGCCCAAATTGCGGGCATGTGGCGCATATCTTCGGCCATGGCGGCGCGGAGCGCGAAGCGACGCGGCTCGGGGTCCCGTTTCTCGGCGAGATCCCGCTCGACATGGCGATCCGAGAAACGTCGGATTCGGGCCGCCCCGTCGTGGCGCTGGAGCCCGACGGCGTGCAGGCCCGGGCGTTCCGGGACGTCGCCCGGCGCGCCTGGGCGCGTATCGAGGGCGGAGCCCGACGCCCGCCGCCCCGTATCGTGTTCGAGGACGGAGCGTCCGCCTAGCTCGGCGTCGGAAGCCTACGACCGACCGACCGGGCGGCCGACTCGGCCGGTACGCACCCCATCGAGGCGCAGAACTGCGGTGAAGCAGCCGAGCAGGCCGGCCCCGGCAACGACCACGAGAGCGACGGCCACGACGATGTCTCCCAAAGGCAACGTGGAGAGCTTCCCTCGCCGTGGTTGACCAACCGTTAACAGGATTGCGGCGACGGGCGTCAAGGGACCGTTAACCATGGCTCTTTACGTCGGATTAACGTCGAACTCGCTCGACGACGGGAGAGGGGCATGCAGCAGGCGGTGAAGTCGATCTGGACGGAGGACCTCGACGAGGAGCTTCGCCAGCTGACGACGCTGAGCGCCGTGCGTGCGCCCGCCTACCCGGTGCAGGAAAATGTCGTGCGGCCGGACTTTGCCCGCGCTGCGCCGGAGCCTGCCGCCACCAAGGCGGCGAGCCTCATCGAGGCCGTGACCCAGGCCGCCGAGACGGTCAGGGTCGCTCAGGAGCGCGCTCAACGCACCGAATCAGAGGCGCGCACGCTCATCGAGCGCACCGCGGCCGAGCTGCAGACGACCCGCGGCGAGGTCGAGGCGCTGCGCCGTCGCGCGGCGAGCGCGGAGGAGCAGCTTGAAGCCGTGACCGCGCGGGCCGCCGAACGTCTCGCGGACGCCGATGCGGAGATCCGGACGCTACGCGCCGAGATGCGGCTCCATGCGGAACGCGCGCAGCTCGCCGAACGGCGCGCGAATGATCAGATCGCCGAAGCCCAGGGCCTCATCAAGGACGCGGGCGACCGGGTCTTCGCGGCCGAAACGCGCGCGCTCGAGGCCCGCGAAGAGCTCGCAAGCCTCGAGAACTTCATCCGCGAGCGCTTCGCACTCTGAGCCGGCCTCCTCAGGCCTGGCTCGCCGTCTTACCCCCGATGGCCGCCTGGGCGGCCGCGAGCCGGGCGATCGGCACCCGGTAGGGCGAGCAGGATACGTAATCGAGCCCCACGGTCTCGCAGAAGCGCACGGAAGCCGGGTCGCCTCCGTGCTCGCCGCAGATTCCGAGCTTGATCCCTGGCCGAGCCTGGCGTCCGCGGTCCGCGGCGAGCCGGACGAGCTGGCCGACGCCCTCCTGGTCGATCGTCACGAACGGGTCGGCCTCCAGGATCCCTTTCGCCGTGTAGGGGCCCAGGAAGGTCGCGGCGTCGTCGCGCGAGATGCCGAGCGTCGTCTGCGTGAGGTCGTTCGTCCCGAAGGAGAAGAACTCCGCCGTCTCTGCGATCTCGCCCGCGATGAGGCAGGCGCGCGGAAGCTCGATCATCGTGCCGACCTGGTAGGCGACCAGGGTCCCGCTTTCCTCGGCCACGGCGGCCGCCATCGCGTCGATCCGCGCCTTGATGAGATCGAGCTCGGCGCGGGTCATGACGAGCGGAACCATGATCTCCGGCGTCACGGCCTCGCCGGTCGTGCGGCCGGCCTCCACCGCCGCTTCGAAGATCGCGCGCGCCTGCATCTCGGCGATCTCCGGATAGGCGATCGCGAGCCGGCAACCGCGGAAGCCCAGCATCGGGTTGAACTCGTGGAGCTCGGCCGCGCGCCGCTTCAGCTTCTCGACCGTCGCGCCGGTCTGGCGCGCCACCTCCGCGATCTCCTCGTCCGTGTGGGGTAGGAACTCGTGAAGCGGTGGGTCGAGGAGGCGGATCGTGACCGGCAGGCCCTTCATGATCGCGAAGAGCTCGACGAAATCGGCCCGCTGATAGGGCAGGAGCTTCGCGAGCGCCGCGCGCCGTCCCTCCGCCTCGTCGGCCAGGATCATCTCGCGCACCGCGACGATGCGGTCGCCTTCGAAGAACATGTGCTCCGTCCGGCAGAGCCCAATGCCTTCGGCGCCGAAATTGCGCGCGGTCTCGGCGTCGCGCGGCGTGTCGGCGTTCGTCCGGACCTTGAGGCGCCGGGCCCGGTCGGCCCAGGTCATGAGCGTTCCGAACTCGCCCGAGAGCTCCGGCTCCTGCATCTTCACCTGGCCGTGCAAGACTTGGCCCGAGCCGCCGTCGATGGTGACCGTGTCGCCCGCCCGGACCGTGCGGCCCGCGACCGTGAAGGTCCGGGCCGCGTAATCGACCCGGATCGAGCCCGCGCCCGAGACGCAGGGCTTGCCCATCCCGCGCGCGACGACGGCCGCGTGCGAGGTCATACCGCCGCGCGTCGTCAGGATGCCCTCGGCCGCATGCATCCCGTGGATGTCCTCGGGGCTCGTCTCGATGCGCACCAGGATCACCTTGCGGCCGGCCTTGCGGGCCGCCTCCGCCTCCTCCGAGGAGAACACCACCTCGCCGGCGGCGGCGCCGGGCGAGGCCGGCAGACCCGTCGCCAAAACCTCGCGCTCGGCCTTCGGGTCGATCATCGGGTGGAGGAGCTGGTCGAGCGAGGCGGGATCGATGCGCGAGACCGCCTCCTCTTTCGAAATGAGACCCTCGGTTGCGAGGTCGACCGCGATCCGGAGCGCCGCCTTCGCGGTGCGCTTGCCGCCCCGCGTCTGCAGCATCCAGAGCTTGCCCTCCTCGACCGTGAACTCCATGTCCTGCATGTCGCGGTAATGGCGTTCGAGGACGCCGTAGATGCGCACGAGCTCGGCATAGGCCTCCGGCATCGCCCGCTCCATCGAGGGCCGGTCTGAGCGCGAGGCCAGTCGGGCGGCCTCTGTGATGTCCTGAGGCGTGCGGATGCCCGCGACGACGTCCTCGCCCTGAGCGTTGATGAGGAACTCGCCGTAGAGCGCGTTCTGGCCCGTCGACGGGTTGCGCGTGAAGGCGACGCCCGTCGCGGAGGTCTCGCCGCGGTTGCCGAAGACCATGGCCTGGACGTTCACGGCCGTGCCCCAGGAGGCCGGGATGCTGTTGAGCTCGCGGTACTTGATCGCCCGCGCGTTCATCCAGGAGCCGAACACGGCGCCGATCGCGCCCCAGAGCTGCTCCTGCGGATCCTGCGGGAAGTCCCGGCCGAGCTCGCTCGCGACGATCGCCTTGTAGCGGGTGATGAGCTCCGCCCAATCCTCCGCCCGCAGATCGGTGTCGAGATCGAAGCCGCGGCGCTCCTTGTAGAGCTCCAGCGCCTCCTCGAAATGATGGTGGCCGACCTCCAGCACGACGTCCGAATACATCGTGATGAAGCGCCGGTAGCTGTCATACGCGAAGCGCCGGTCGCCGGAGGCGTCCGCGACAGCCTCGACCGTCGCGTCGTTGAGCCCGAGATTGAGGACGGTGTCCATCATGTCCGGCATGGAGGCGCGGGCGCCGGACCGGACGGAGACGAGGAGCGGGTTCTCGGGATCGCCGAAACGCTTGCCCGTCTGCCGGCCGATGGTCGCCAGCGCCGCCTCGACCTCGCCGCGCAGTTCCGGCGGGTACGCGCGGTCATGCGCGTAGAAATAGGTGCAGACCTCGGTCGTGATCGTGAAGCCGGGCGGGACGGGCAGGCCGAGATTGGACATCTCGGCGAGGTTCGCGCCCTTGCCGCCGAGAAGGTCGCGCATGCCGGACTGCCCCTCGGCCCGTCCGTCGCCGAAGGTGTAGACCCACTTCGCCATGTCTAATCCGTTTTGAAAGGAGCTTGGCCGCCCGCTTGGCGCAGCCGCATCGGAAAGGCAAACGCGCGCCCGGCCCGGAAGGTCGAGCGCCGCACGAGGTCAGCGCACGACGCGCCCGACGACCTCCTCGTCGTCGTCGTTCACGCACAGGCAGCGCGACCCGATGGGGCGCGGCGAGACGCGGCAGCGCTCGTAGCGGGTCCGGCAGACGCGCCCGAGATCGTCGTCGTAGCGGGATTCATACTCGGGCGGTCCCCGGCGCGGGCCGCAGGGCGGCAGCGGGGGCGCGCCGCAGACGTTGAGCTGGATCTGCGCCGTCGCGGGCGCCGGCAGGAGGGCGAGAGGTGCGGCCGCGAGCAGTCCGGCCATGACGAGACAAGCGAGCTTCAAGGGCGTTCTCCCGGCGAGCGAACAGGCCCCACACGGACCTTGGCCATTGAACGGGTACTGAACGCGCCCGGCCGTCAAGCGATCCTCAAGCCGATGCGGCGATCGCGCCTGAAAACTTGGCATACCGGTTGCCTCGCCGCGACGGCCAACGAGGTGCCGATGTCGACCTTCGACGACCCATTCGATTCCGCCCGCCGCCTGAGCCGCAGCGGCTGCTCCTGTGGCCGGCATGCGAGCGAGGCCGAGCACGCGGCCGCGCTCGACGAAAGCGGGCGTGCGGCCCGGGTCTTGGAGGGCGCGCTCATGCGCGCGCTGTTCC
>JAFAPJ010000495.1 GCA_019247255.1 Methylobacteriaceae bacterium
CGAGCACGACGCGCCCGTCCTCGTCGACCGGCAGGTAGCCCGAGGCCGCGAGCGTCGCCCGGGTGAAGTCCGGCGTGCCGCCCGTCACCACGGGCGCGCCGGGGCGACCCGTGAAGCTCCGGCCGTCGAAGCCGAGGTAGGGCGTGAGCGTCGCGTTCACCCGCACGCCCGTCGTGGGGCCGAGCGCGTTGTCCGTGCTGTCGAACCGGACCCCGAGCGGCAGGCCGAAGAGCCCGTAATTCACGGCCGAGATCGCGTCGGTGGTCCGGCCACGCTCTCCCTTGAAGCCGAAGCTCGCCGAAAGGGCGTCGTCCACCCGGTAGCGGAGCGCCGCCGTCCCCCCCGCGTCGCGCAACGTGTAGCCGCCGAAGCGGCCGCCACCGACCCGGTTACGCTCGGCCTGGGCGTCGACAAGCAGGTCGACCCGACTGCCGCCGAGCGCGGGCTTCAGGAAGGAGGCGGAGACGCGCCGCCCGAGGTCGGAGAGCTTGAAGTCGCCGATGCTCCGCAGACGCGTCCCGTCGACTCGCGGCGCCAGGAAGAGGTCGCCCTGGAGACGCAGCCGCTCGGCTCCGCCGAACAGGTTGCGGTTCTCGTAATAGACACGCCCGTTCGGCCCATCGAGCGTCGAGTACCCGCCGGAAGCGCCGATCAGGTTGTCGGGCCGGTCCGTGACCGTCACGAACAGGGGCAGGTTGCCGTCCGGGTCGAGCCCGTCCGCTTCGCGAATGCGCACGGACCCGACGGCCGGGATGGAGGCGATCGACCTGCGGGTGTCCTCGACGGCCTTGGGCGAGTAGGGCTGACCCGGCTCGAGATAGAGGAAGGAGCGCACGATCCGCGGGTCGAAGCGCTCCGGGCCGCTCACGGCGACGGCCCCGAAACCCGCCTTGGGGCCCGGCGCGACCAGGAACGCGACGTCGACCGTCTGCGCGGCATGGTCGACGACGGGTTCCGGCGGGGCGACCTTGACGAGCGGGTGACCCTGCGCGCGGTACCAATCGACGATCCGGGCGAGCGCCGCCCGAAGGTCGGGCGCCCGGGCCGGATCGCCCGGGTTGAGCTGGACGATGCGAGGCGGCAGATCCTCGGGCGGAACGGGGAGCCGCGTGCCCGCCTCGAGCACCGCGACCTGCCGGAGCGTGAAGAGCGGCCCCGTCTCGGCCGTGACCCGGACCGGCACGGCGGCGCGGTCGCGATAGGCGTCGGCGGCGCGCGTGGCCGCGGCGTCGTCGCGGCTCGTCAGGCTGAGAGGCACGCCCGCGACCTCGATGAGGACCTGGGCGTTGTAATAGCCCTGGGCCCAGAGCGCATCGACGAGCGCCGGCAGGTCCCCCCGGGCTCGGGCGACGAGCGTGAAGGAATCGGGCGGCGCATCGTCCCGCAATGCCTGGAGGGTCGAGGCGTCGCGCAGCGTGCCGGTCTGGCCGTCGTCGCCCCGCGTCTCGAAGGTTACGGCATAGGGCAGGCTCGCCGCCGAAGGCGTCGGCGGGTCCTCGTCGCCGAAGAGGCCGAAGAAGCTGAACGCGCGCACCGGCGTCGTGCCCGCGACGGATGCCAACGCGAGCGAAGCGGCCACGAGGCCACGCATGATCGACGTCCTGGCCCGCGCATGCGCGGACCTCGCGGTCGGTCGTCCCGACGCCATCCAAGCTCCCGGGCCCCCGAGCCACGGAGGGACGATCGCGCCGCCCCGGCGATCTTTCGTCGCCTCGCCGAGTTTCTAGCCGAGGCGACCGGCGAGGCCAACCGACGCCTGGGGCGGCGGCCGGAGCCGGCGGTGGCTCAACGCCCGGCCGTCTCGGCCCGGCCTCGTTCGCCGCGCGGCCGCCAGAACGGCCGCGAGGTCAGGAGAGGGCCGACGAGCTCGGCCAGCCGTCGCGAGGTGTAGCGCTCGCGCATGAAGGCGAGCGCGGCGCGGGCGCGGGCGACGGCCTCCGGCCGGCCTCGCGCGGTCCGCAGGATCGCGGCCGCGAAGTCCGCCGGATCGTTCGCGATCGCGGCGAAACGGCCCGGCTCGGGGATGCCCTGCATGCCGGTCTCGGTCGACACCACGGGCACGCCGTGCGCGAAGGCTTCGACGACC
>JAFAPJ010000634.1 GCA_019247255.1 Methylobacteriaceae bacterium
GCGGCAAGTCGACGGCGGCCCTCTCGCTTCTCGGCATGGTGCGCCCGCCGGGCCGGCTCGTGGGCGGGCGCGTCATGTTCGAAGGTCGCGACCTCTTCGGCCTCGCCGCGGAGGAGGCGCGCCGGATCCGGGGCCGCGACATCGGGCTCATCGTGCAGAACCCGCGCATGGCGCTGAGCCCGCTGCATACGGTGGGCGAGCAAATCGTCAACGTCTACCGCGCCCACAACCGCGCCACGGCGGAGGAGGCGCGGCGGCACGCGATCGCCATGCTGAAGCTCGTGGGCATCAACGACCCGGGTCGTCGCGTTCACGCCTACCCGCACGAGATCTCGGGCGGCATGGCCCAGCGCGTCCTCATCGCGATCGCGCTCAGCTCCAAGCCCAAGCTTCTCGTCGCCGACGAACCGACGAGCGGCCTCGACGTCACCATCCAGGCGCAATTTCTCGACGCCATGTGGACGGCGACGCGCGAGACGGGCTCGGCGGTGCTCCTCGTGACCCAGGATCTCGGCGTGATCGCGAATTACTGCGACCGAGTCGTGGTCATGCACGAAGGCGCGGTCGTCGAGGAGAAGTCGGCGCGGGACTTTTTCCGGGCGCCCGAGCATCCCTACAGCCGGGCGATCGTCGCCCTTCAGTCCGAGCGCCGGCCCGTTGCGCCGGCATCGGCTGCAAGAGCCGAGGAGCCGGTGCTGGAGGTGCGCGGCCTCGTCAAGCGCTTCCCGATCCGCGGCTCGACGAAGACGGTGCACGCGGTCGACGACGTGTCCTTGTCGATCGGTCCGGGCGAGACCCTGGGGCTCGTGGGCGAGTCGGGGTCCGGCAAGACGACCGTCGGCCGCTGCCTGCTGCGCCTGATCGAGCCGGAGGCCGGCGAAATCCTGTTCCGCGGCCAGCCGATCCAGAGCTTGAGCCCCGCGGCGCTGCGGCCGTACCGATCGAAGCTCCAGATCGTCTTCCAAGACCCTCAAGACCAGCTCAACCCGCGCTGGCGGGTCCGCGACGTGCTGGCCGAGCCTCTCGACCTGCATGGAGCGCTAGCGCGCCCGGAGCGCGACGCCAGGATAGCCGAGCTCCTCGATCTCGTCGGCGTGCCGATCGCCCTGAGCGAGGCGCGACCGCGCGCCTTGAGCGCCGGGCTGCAGCAGCGCCTGAGCATCGCCCGGGCGCTCGCGACCGATCCGGCCTTGATCGTGCTCGATGAGCCCACCTCGGCGCTGGCTCCGGCGGCCCGCGCGGGCGTCGTCCGGCTCCTGCGCGACCTGCAGGCTCGGCTCGGGCTGTCCTACCTGTTCATCTCGCACGACCTGAACACCGTACGCTACCTCTGCCACCGCATCGCGGTCATGTATCTCGGCCAGGTCGTCGAGATCGGGACAAGCCAGGAGGTCTTCGCCCGACCGCGCCACCCCTACACCCGGGCTCTCCTCGCCGCGCATCTGACGCCCGATCCGACGCGCCGGCGCGTCGACCGGGTCGCGACCGAGCGTCTCGAAGGTGAGATCCCGAGCCCGATCGACCTTCCGACCGGCTGCTACCTCGCCGGTCGCTGCCCCGCCGAGCGAGGCCCCCGGTGCCGGGACGAGCGCCAGCGCCTCCTGGCCGACGCGGGCGGACGTCTCGCCCGATGCTGGCGCGCGACCGGGGGCGAGCTCGACGCCGCAGCGCCGCACGACTTCGCCCTCATCGGAGAAGAGGCATGACGGATTCGCTCGGCTACAGGGCCAAGTTCGCCGTTCTGATCCCCTCGACGAACACGAGCGTGCAGCCCGAATTCGACGCTATGCGCCCGACCGGGGTCACCAATCACATCAGCCGCATCCAGATCCCCAACATCCCGCTGCGCGACGACGCGGATTTCAGCGAGCTCATCCGCCTGATCCAGGCGGCCCAGATCACCGCGGTGGACAGCGTGATGTCGTGCGAGCCGGACCGCCTGGTCCTTGGCATCTCGGCCGAGACCTTCTGGGACGGGCTCGGGGCGAGCCGGGCCCTCAAGGCGGAGCTCGAAGACCATACGGGCCTGCCGGTCTCGATGGGATCGGACGCCTGCCAGGCGGCCCTGCGACTCTACGGCGCCCGGCGGCTCGGCGTCGTGACGCCCTATCAGCCCGTGGGCGACCGGACCGTGGTGCGGTTCTTCGAGGAGTGCGGCTTCGAGGTCCCGCGCATCGTGGGCCTCAAATGCGAGAGCCCCGTCGCCATCGCCCACGTGTCCGAGGCGCGCCTCGCCGAAGCCGTCCGGGAGGTCGACGCCCCCGACGTGGACGCCATCGTGCAGGTGGGCACCAACCTCGCCATGGCGCGCCTCGCCGGCTTCGCCGAGACCTGGCTCGGCAAGCCGGTCCTCGCGATCAACACCGCGATCTACTGGCACTCTCTCCGCTCGGCGGGGATCGAGGACCGACGGGACGGGTGGGGCTCCTTGCTCTCGACCCACTGACACCACGGCCCTTTGCGAGGACAACCGATGCTGACGGCCCGTCCGACATCCCTGCGCGCGCGGCTCGACGCCGGCGAGTTCATCGTTGCGCCCGGGGTCTTCGACATGATCTCCGCGCGCATCGCGGACACGATGGGGTTCCAGGCCCTCTACATGACGGGCTACGGGACGGTGGCGTCGCATCTCGGCCTGCCGGATGCGGGGCTCGCGACCTTCTCCGACATGCTGGGGCGGGTCGAGCGGATCTGCTCACTCACGGACACGCCGCTGATCGCCGACGCCGACACGGGCTACGGCGGGCTCTTGAACGTCCGCCACACCGTCAGGGCCTACGAGGCGGCGGGGGCGCAGGCCATCCAGCTCGAGGACCAGGAATTCCCGAAGAAATGCGGCCACACGCCGGGGCGGCGGGTCGTGGCCGCGGCCGAGATGGCGCGCAAGATCGCGGTCGCGGCGGAGAGCCGGCGCTCGGACGACTTCCTGATCATCGCGCGCACCGACGCGCGGGCGTCGCTCGGCCTCGACGAGGCCCTCGCGCGTGCGGAGAGCTACCGGCGGGCCGGGGCCGACATCCTGTTCGTGGAAGCGCCCGAGAGCGAGGCTGAGATGGCCCGCATCGGCGCGAGCCTCGAGGGGCCGCTGCTCGCGAACCTGGTCGAGGGCGGGCGCACGCCGATCGTGAGCCGGGAGCGGCTGCGAGAGTTCGGATTCGCGATCGCGATCCACCCGGCGGCCGGCTTCCTGGCCGCCGCGGCGGCGCTCAAGGGCATCTATGGAGGCCTGCGGCAGCGCGGCTCGAGCCTGGGCAGCGAGGTGCCGCTCCTGCCCTTCACGGAGATGAATCAGATCATGGGGTTCGAGGACGTCTGGGCATTCGAGCAGGCCCATGCCGACGAGCCCTGACGGGAGCCGTGCCGAGCGCCCCTACGGCTGGCGGGCGCGGCTCGGCCTCATCGTCCCGCCAACCAACACCGTGAACGAGGCCGAATGGGCCTTCGCCTGCCCGTCCGGCGTGACGGTCCACACGGCCCGCATGCCGCTCCACCTCGACAGCGCAACGCCCGAGGGTCGCCGGAGGCTCGAGGACGATCTCAGGCGGGCGGCGCTCGACCTCGCGGCAGCCGAGGTGGACGTCATCGCCTATGGCTGCACGGCTGGGTCGCTTGTCCTGCCGCTCGATACGATCACGAGCTTCGTGAGCCGGGAGACCGGGATCCCGGCCGTCGCCACCGCTCCGGCTATCGTGGAGGCCTTGCGGGACCTCGGCGCGCGGCGTCTCGTCGTGGCGACGCCGTACCACGATGCTCTCAACGAGCACGAAGCCAGGTTTCTCGAAGCCTGCGGGTTCGAGGTCGTACGCCTGCGCGGCCTCGGGCTGGGCGCCGGAGGCCTGCACGAGTTCCGCCTGATCTCCCGCGTCACCCCGACGGACCTGCTGGCCTTCGTCATGGAGGTCGACCATCCGGAAGCCGATGCGGTCGTCGTGAGCTGCACAGACCTGCCCACGATGGCGATCCACCAGGCGCTCGCGGCTCGGCTCGGGAAGCCTGTCGTCACCAGCAATCAAGCGACGTTCCAGGCGGCTTTGCGACGAGCCGGAGTGGCGAAGGATCCGGCCTGGGGCGTCGATCCGGGTGTGAAGGCCGAACCTGCGGCAGGACGAGGCGTCACGGAGCAAGAGACCGAGCTGGATTGACCCTTCGCCGATCGGTCGCGGCGCGACATTCGGCGTCCTCGCCGGCCGAGGCCTTGCACGCCCTTGCCAGCCATGGGGGTCTCGCTTAGGTCGATGCGTCGGGAGCGAGCCCCGGCGCCGTCGCACAGCGTTCACGTGCAGGGTGTTCACGATGGCTTGGTCGCCTTTCCGCAGCGTGCTGTCGCCGCGGTCCCGCCAGCCGGAACCGGATCCGGCGATGCGCGAGGCGCCCGTGGAGGTCGCGCCGTCGGCGCCTCGCGCCCCCGCGATCGCGCCTCGGGCGGAGACCGGCTTCGACGCGGTCGCCCGCGAACTCGCCGTGCCGTCGCTGGACGCCATCGGACAGCGGGACGAGCTCGTCCGTCAGCGGATGAGCGCGCTCGGCGATCGGCTAGACGAGATCCGGACGTTGCACGACGACTTCGCGAGCCTGCTCGGGCCGTTGGTCGGCATCTGCGAGGAGCTGCCGCGCGCCAGCATGCGCATCGCGGAGCTCGAGACGGCGCTCGCGCAGGAGGGTCAGGGGCGGCGGACGTCGCGCGAGGAGGCCGCCAATCTCGCGCGGCGGCTCGCGGTCATCGAGGCGGAGCTCTCGCAGGCGCTTGCCCGCGCCGATCAGCTGGACGCCGACCTCGAGAGTCGCACCCGCGAGCTCGACGACCAGCGCGTGTCGCTGCGCGAGCGGGCGCTCGCGGTCGAAAACCTCGAGCGCCAGATGTTCGCCGAAACCGAGCAGAACCGGGCGCTCGTCAGCGAGAACAAGGCGTTGCGGCTCCAGGCGCAGGCCGGCGATTCCGCGCTCGCTCGTTCGGAGAACGACCTGCTGCTCGCCCGCGAGCGGTTGACGCATCTCGAGCAGGACAACCGGCGTCTTCAGGTCCTGAGCGAGGAGCAGGGAGGACAGCTCGCGGCGCTCACCGCACGCAACCAGGAGCTCGAGACCGCTTTCGAGCAGGAGCGGCAGCGCGCGCGCAGCTTCGAGGAGCAGCTGGCCGCGGAGGTCGCGACTCGCGAGCGCATCGAGGCGCAGACCGAAGCGGAGCTCGCGGCGCACCGTTCGGAGCGGTCGAGCCTCAGCCTTCGGCTTGAAGCTGCGAACAACCGCATCGCCTCGACCGAGCAGATGCTCGCCCAGGCGCACGGCACGCTGCGGCAGAAGGACGAGGCGCTGCGGATGGCCGAGCGCACCATCACCGAGACCGGGATCGCGCGCAGCACGGCCGAGCGCCGCCTGGAGAGCATCCAGAGCGAACTCGGCCGTCAGACCGAGCGCGTGATCGAGCTGCAGCGGACGGGAGCCGATCTCGACGGGCGCTGCGACATGCTGACGAAGGCGCTCGCCGCCAAGGACGCCGCCCTCGACCAGGCGAACGCCCGCCACGCCGCCCTGTCGGATCGCCTGGAGCAGGTGACGGCGCGCCACGAGACGGTGCGGGCCGAGCTCGAGATCGCGAACCGGCGTCTCTCGGAGGACCTTCAGAACGAGCGCTCCGAACGCGCGCTCGTCCAGGGCGCCCTCGACATCGCGCGCGAGAGCCGCGCGGCCCTTTACAAGCAATACGACCAGCTGAAACGATCCTTCCGATCCGGAACCTGGGCCGCGGCGGCGGAGGAGGACCCGGGCGCAGACGCGCTGAGCAACGTTCGCCCGTTCGCGCCGCCCGGCAAACCCGCCTCTTAGCGCGAGGCGAACGTCACGATGTGGAGGCTGGCGATGAGCGATCACGCGTATCAGGACATGAGCAACGGGCTCGAGCCGTTTCCCCCGCGATCCCGCGCGGCCCTGCCGGTTCGGCTCGGCGACAAGGTCATCTCGCTCGCGAGCCTCGGGGAGGATCCCGCCATCGCCGGCCAGGACGAAAAGGCCGCTCCGCGGCGGAACTGGGCATCCGTCGTCGACCTCATTCAGGAGGCCGGAGAGGCCATCCGGATCACGGAGGACCGCTGCCAGGAGCTCGAAGCTCAGCTGAGCGGCGTGATGGCGCAGGCCGCCGAGGACGTGCGCCGGCTCGCCGCCCAGCTCGCCGCGAGCGAGCAGCGCAACACGCGGACCGAGGAGCGCCTTCGCGCGGCCGAAGCCCGCGCCGCGGAGGCGGAAGGGTGGCTCGTGCGCGTCCAGGACGCGGTCGTCAGGACGTTCGGGCTCGTGGGCGGCAGGTCCGACGCGGGTGCAGCTCACCGGGATGCCGATTAGAAGCGCGCCCGGGCTGATGACCTCGTCCCCGAACCAGACGATCGGTTGATCCCATGGAGCGCGTCGAAGCCGTCGTGATCGGTGCGGGTGTGGTCGGTCTCGCTTGCGCCCGCGCGCTCGCCATGGCGGGCCAGGAAGTCCTCGTGCTCGAGGCCGAGGACGCGATCGGGACCGGGACCTCCTCGCGCAATTCCGAGGTGATCCATGCCGGGATCTACTACCCGCCGGGCAGCCTCAAGGCGCGCCTGTGCGTCGCCGGCAAGCATCGCATCTACGCGTATTGCCGCGAGCGCGGCATCCGGGCCGAGGCGGTCGGAAAGCTGATCGTCGCGACGGACGAGGCGCAGCGGCCGAAGCTCGCCGCGCTGAAGGACACGGCCGAGCGCAACGGGGTGCGCGACCTCGCCTGGCTCGATCCGGCCGCGGCGCGCGACCTCGAGCCGGAGGTCGCCTGCGTCGCCGCGCTCTACTCGCCGAGCTCGGGCATCCTCGACAGCCACGCCTTCATGCTATCGCTCCAGGGCGATCTCGAGGAGGCCGGCGGGCTCGTCGCCTTCCGGGCGTCGGTCATGGGCGCCCGTCAGGCCGCCTACGGCTTCGAGCTGGCGGTCGGCGGCGACGCGCCGATGACGCTCCTCTGCCGAACGCTCGTGAACGCGGCCGGCCATGCCGCGCCGGCGATCGCGCGTCACCTTCGCGGATCCGGGCCGGCCCCGATCCCGCAAGCCTATCTGGCCCGGGGGAATTACTACGCGCTCTCGGGCGTGCGCTCGCCGTTCCGACACCTCGTCTATCCGATGCCGGAGGCGGCAGGCCTCGGCATCCACGCGACGATCGACCTCGGCGGCCAGGTCCGCTTCGGGCCCGACGTCGAATGGGTGGAGCGCCTCGACTACGCGGTGAACCCGGCGCGCGGACCAGCCTTCGCGGAGGCGATCCGCCGCTATTGGCCGGGCCTCCCGGACGACGCCCTCGTTCCGACCTATGCGGGCATCCGCCCGAAGATCTCGGGCCCGGACGAGCCCGCGGCGGATTTCTGGATCGCGGGACCGGAGAGCCACGGGATCGCCGGCCTCGTCGACCTGTTCGGGATCGAAAGCCCCGGCCTCACCTCGTCGCTCGCGATCGCTGAGCACGTGATGGGCAGCCTCGCCATGACGGTTCCGGAGCGCTCGCCCGCCCTCGCCTGACGCCGCTGGCGCCCGCCCTTGCGGCCGCGACCTATTGCCGGTGCGCGGCGGCCGGCGACCGCGTGAGCGCGTCGAGGCGATCGAGGATCAGCGCCGGGTCCAGCCGGTGGGTGAAGTCCGGGTCGGTATGCGCGAGCGTGATGAGGCCGCCGGGATCCACCACGTAGGTTGCGGGGATGGGCAGAAGCCAGGCATCCGTCCCGTAGATGTGGGACAGGTCGACCCCGACGGCGAGCAGAGCCTGCCGTAGGACCTCGGGCATGCGGAAGATGAGCCCGTATTGCAGGCCGACGCCGTTCATCGGGTCCTTCAGAACCGTGAGGCCGTCGAGGCCGCCGCTGCGGTCGAGCAGCGCTTCCGTCGGACCCTGCGGCGAGACCATCACGAGGCTCGCGCCCCTCCCCACGATCTCGGCCCTCGCCTCGAGAAGCGCGTCCATCTCCAGGCGGCAGAACGAGCACCATTCGCCCCGGAAGAACGAGAGGACGACGGGTCCGCGCGCGAGCAGCCCCGAGAGGGAGACGCGCTCGCCCGAACGGTCCTCGAGCGCGAAATCGGGCGCGCGATCACCCTCGGCCTTGGCCCGGGTCGGCATGCCGGAGCGGCGCAGGTGCGCGGTCGCGGCCTCCATGCTGGCCCGGTAGGCGGCGTCGAGCTGCCCGACGCGCGTGTGTAGCCGGGCCTGGAACGGTGTCGCGAGCGACTGCGTCATGGTGGTCCCCTCCTGCCGGCTGCCGCCGCGAGCCGTGACGGCCTGTGATCACCTTGCGGCGGATCAGGCCGCGGCCGCTCTCTCCCGCTCCGCCGGAGCGACGCTTCCCGGGACGATCCCGACCCGCGCGGGCTCGACCGGCTGGTCCGGGTCGGGACCGGTGATGAGCCGGGTGCCGCGCGCGAAGGTGAGATAGCTCCAGACCCAGTTCGTCACGACCGAGACTCGGTTGCGGAAACCGATCAGGAACGCGATGTGGGCGATGCCCCAGAGCCACCAGGCGAGGTAGCCCGAGAGCTTGCGGCGCCGGTCGGGCGTCGCGCCGAACTGCACCACCGCGCTGCGCCGGCCGATGGTCGCGAGCGAGCCCCAGTTCCGGTACATGAAGCGGGGCACGGACGCGCCGCGCAGGCGCGCTTTGATCGCCTGGGCGACGTAGCGGCCCTGCTGCTTGGCGACCGGCGCGACGCCGGGCAGCGGCTTGCCGTCCATGTCGAGCGCATGCGCCGTGTCGCCGATGACGAAGACGTTCGGGTGCCCCGGGACGGTCAGGTCCGGCCCCACCTTGGCCCGTCCGACATTGTCCGTCTCGGCCCCGATCCATTTGGCGGCCTGCGAGGCCCGGACGCCGGCGCCCCACACGATGCAGCGGCTCTCGATCGCGTCACCCGGGCCGAAGCTGACGCCTCGCTCCGAGCAATCCATGACGCGCGCGCCAAGCCGAACCTCGACGCCGAGCGCTTCGAGCGAGCGCCGCGCGACCTCCGACAGATCCGGATCGAAGGCCGGCAGCAGCCGGGGACCCGCCTCGATGAGGATCACGCGGGTCTCGCGCGGATCGATGTTGCGGAAGTCGCGGGCGAGCGCCTTGCGGGCGAGCTCGGCGATGGCGCCCGCCATCTCGACGCCGGTCGGGCCGCCGCCGACGATCGCGAAGGTCAGGAGCGCGCGCCGCTCGTCCGGGTCGGGCTCGTTCTCGGCCCGCTCGAAGGCCAGCAGGATCTTGCGCCGCAGGTGGATCGCGTCGTCGATCTTCTTGATGCCGGGCGCGTGCTGCTCCCACTCGTCCCGGCCGAAATAGGCGTGCCGCGCGCCGGTCGCGAGGACGAGGTAATCGTATTCGATCCGGCGACCGTCGGTCGTGACGAGCTCGTTGCGGGCGGCGTCGACGCCGGCGACCCGAGCGAGGATCACGGACGTGTTCGCCTGCGGGGCGAGGACCGACCGGATCGGCGCCGCGATATCCGCGGGCGAGAGGCCGGCGGTCGCGACTTGGTACAGCAGCGGCTGGAACAGGTGGTAGTTGTGGCGGTCGACGACCACCACCTCCGCCGGAGCGTCCGCGAGCGCCTGGGCGGCCGCGAGCCCGCCGAATCCGGCGCCCACGATGACGATTCGGGGTTGGGGCTTGTCGGGCATGTAGCGCATGGCTGATCGCTTTCGTGAAGGAGACGGCGGCCGCCCCATGCGGCCGCGAGAGCGTCGCGAGGACGCGGGCGTCAGACGTCCCGGGCCCGGATGACTGCCCCGACGACGAGGCCGAACACGACGTGACCGCCGAGAGACGCCCAGGCGAGCGGGATGAAGTCGAGGAAGGCCGGCAACCCGGCGATCAGGTGCGCCATCACGTACAGCGCGAAGATCCACAGCCCGACCCCGAAACCTATGGCGGTCACCGGCCATGGCAGTCCCGGCAGGACGGCGCGCTGCAGCGGGCGGGCGATGAACAGGTACCCGATCGGGTAGAAGATGAAGCCCACCACGAGGTGGATGACCTCGCCCCAGAACAGGCTCTGAAAGCCGAACACGCTCTGGACGAGGGCCGCCGGCTCGAGAGGGCCGCCGACGCCCGGCAGGAGCGGCGTGACGAGGCGGGCCCAGACCTCCCAGGTCACGTCGGCCGCGAAGCCCGCGATGAGAGCGCTCACCGCCGTGCGCTGCGTCAGCGACGGAAAGAGCGAGGCGGTCCGGTCCGGGGGCATGGTGGCCGCGGGGGGCACGAAGGTCGCGTTCATCGAAGGATCGTTTCTCTTGGAGGAACCTGAGACGCTGCCGCGTAAGCAGGCAGGTCGTTGCAGGCGGACCATGCCTCCCCGCCGCCCTCGACGGAAATGCCCGTTGACTTCAGGTTCGATGCGCAGCGGCTATGACGACCGGGCATCGTGGCGGCTCGACGACGCCGCTCGGCACGATCGCGCCCAGCGCTCGCCATGCTCCGCGCGCATGGAAACCGAAGCCAACCGGCATTTCCGTCCGCGCCTGCTCTCTCCCATCCTCTCCCAGGATCGAGGACGGCTCCCGGGCGGACGAGCCGGACCGGCGAGGCCACCGGGGCAGCCGAGCGGGTGCCCCCTCAAGGACGAGACAGATGCAGCAGGACAAGTTCGGCGGCCAGCACGCGACCACGAGCGTCGCCGCCGTCGAAGCCTTCGAGGCCGCGGTCTACGGCGTCGCAGCCCACCGCCCGGGCGGAGCCGACAGCCTTGCCCAGGCGCTCGCCCACGATCCCCATCTCGTCGCCGCGCACGCGCTCAAGGGTTTCGCCGCCGTCATCCTGGGCCGCGCCGAGCTCGGCGCGGCCGCCCGCCAGGCTCATGCAGACGCCCTGATGGCGCGGCTCGCCCGAGGCCGCGTCACCCCGAGCGAGGCGGCTCTCACCGACGCGCTCGGCTTCGCGATCGAAGGCCGCCTCCTCGCCGCCGCCGACCGGCTCGACGCCCATCTCGACGAGAGCCCGCGCGAGTTCCTGGCCGCCAAGCTTGCCAACGCTCTCCGCTTCATGATGGGGGATGCCGACGGCATGCTCCTGGGCACCGCGCGCGTCCTCGACGCCTGGAGCGAGGAGATGCCGGGCTACGGCTTCCTGCTCGGCTGCCACGCCTTCGCACTCGAGGAGCGGGGCGAGCTCGAGGCGGCCGAGCGGATCGGCCGCCGCGCGGTCGCACTCGCGCCGGAGGACGCCTGGGGCCTTCATGCGGTGAGCCACGTCCACGAGACGCAAGGGCGGGTCGAGGAGGGGATCGCCTGGATCGAGGCGAAGCGGCCGGTCTGGAGCGCCTGCAACAACTTCTCCTTCCACATGGCCTGGCACCTCGCGCTCTTTCACCTCGAGCGCGGCGAGCACGAGCGGGTGCTCGCGCTCTACGATTCCGAGGTCCGGCCGAGCCCGACGGACGATTTTCGGGACATGGCGAACGCCGTCTCGCTGCTCTGGCGGCTGGAGCAGGACGGCGTCGCGGTCGGCGATCGCTGGGACGCGCTCCGGGCCATCGCCGTGCGCCGGCAGGACGACACCACGCTCACCTTCGCGGCGCTCCACAACCTGCTCGCCCTCGTGGCGAGCGGGGATGGCGACGCGGCCGAGCGGCTCGCCGGCGCGATGGAGGCGCGAGCCGATTGCGTTATCGCGCCGGAGGGCGAAGCCGATCAGGCCGTCGTCCTGCGCAGCGTCGGCTGCGACCTCGCCCGCGCCATTCTCCGGCTGCGCCGCGGCGGTCGGGGCGCCGGCCCGGCGCTCGGGCGGCTCGCGGCGCGCCTGCCCCGGATCGGCGGCAGCCATGCCCAGCGCGACGTCTTCCTCCGCACGCTCGCGGCGCTCGCAGCCGATCAGGGCGACCGCGACGCGCTCGACCAGGTGCTCGCGGTCCGCCGCCGTCTGCGCCGCGACGACCGCTTCGCGGCCCGGCTCGGCACCCGGCTCGCGGCCCGGGGCCGCGCGTCCCTGCGGCTCACGGCCTGATCCTGCCCCCACGGACTCCCGTTCACTTCGAGGCTTTCGCCATGACCCTCCATCGACGCACGCTGCTCGTCCTCTTCAGCCTCGCTGCCGCGGGACCGCTCCGGGCCGAGGACGCGAAGCCACCGAGCCTGATCAATACGCTC
>JAFAPJ010000221.1 GCA_019247255.1 Methylobacteriaceae bacterium
CTTCATCGCCCCGCCGGGCATCTCCAACAAGCTGTCCGTCCCTTTCGTGAAGAACCTGCTCGTCGATTTCGGCTGGTTCTACGTCGTCTTCGCGACCGTCGTGATCGCGGGCGCCGGCAATGCCGTGAACCTGACGGACGGGCTCGACGGGCTCGCGATCGTGCCGGTCATGATCGCGGCCGCGACCTTCGGCTTCGTCGCCTATCTGGCCGGCAACGCGATCTTCGCCAACTACCTCCAGATCCGGTTCGTGCCCGGCACGGGCGAGCTCGCGGTTCTCTGCGGCGCGCTCGTCGGGGCGGGGCTCGGCTTTCTCTGGTTCAACGCGCCCCCCGCGCAGGTCTTCATGGGCGATACGGGCTCGCTGGCGCTGGGCGGGCTCCTCGGCACGGTCGCGGTCGCCACGAAGCACGAGATCGTGCTCGCGATCGTCGGCGGGCTCTTCGTGATCGAGGCGCTCTCGGTCATCATCCAGGTCGCGTCCTTCAAGCTCACCGGCAAGCGCGTCTTCCGGATGGCGCCGATCCACCATCATTTCGAGCAGCTTGGCTGGACGGAGCCGCAGGTCGTTATCCGCTTCTGGATCATCGCGTTCCTGCTCGCGCTCGTCGGGCTGTCGACCCTGAAGCTCAGGTGAGCGTCTCGCGATGGAGCGGCGCGTTGCCGTCGCGCCGGCGCGCAGATATGTTCTAACGCGCGTTAGAATGCCGTGATCGAGGCCCACATGGTCGCCCTGAAGCTCACCCAGATCGGCAATTCGGTCGGGATCGTCCTCCCGAAGGAAGTCCAGTCGCGGCTGAACGTCGGGAAAGGCGACGTCCTGTATCTCACCGAGGGACCGGACGGCTTCCGCCTGACCCCTTACGCGCCGGATTTCGAGGCGCAGATGAGCGTCGCCCGCGAGATCATGAAGCGGCGGCGGAACGCGCTGCGCGAGCTCGCGAAATGACGAGGCGGGATCGCGCCTCCGCGCTGCGGCGCGCGTGACGGTCTGGCTGTCCGAGGCGCTCGTGCTGGCGATCCATGACGAGCAGCTCAGCGAGCATGGCGGTGCGTCGGGGCTGCGCGACCTCGACGGGCTGCGTTCGGCGCTCGCCCGCCCGCACAATGTCGCGGCCTATGGCGAACCCGACGTCTTCGATCTGGCGGCCGCCTACGCGTTCGGGCTCGCGCGCAACCATCCCTTCGTGGACGGCACCAAGCGGACGTCCTTCGTGATTGCCGAACTCTTCCTCGCCTTGAACGGGACGACGCTCGCGGTGTCGGATGCCGAGATAGTCCTGACCTGGCTGCGGCTCGCGGCCGGGGACATCGCGGAGGCCGATCTCGCCGGCTGGCTCCGCGCCCACGGGAGCCGCGACGATGCCTGATCGGGCAGGCCGCAGCAGACACCGCAAGGCGCGCGCATGACGCCCGTCGCCTGCTTTGCGGGGCGTCGCGTCGCCGTGTTCGGCCTCGGTGGCTCGGGGCTCGCGACCGCCCGGGCGCTCGTCGCGGGTGGCGCATCCGTCCTCGCCGGCGACGACAACCCGGGGGGGCTCGCCAAGGCCGAGGCCGCCGGGCTCGCGACCGCCGATCTCGCGATGGCCGATTGGGCCGGAATCGACGCGCTCGTCCTCTCGCCCGGCGTGCCGCTGACGCATCGTGGCGGCGAACCCTACACGCACCCGGTCGTCGCCCGCGCTCGCGCCGCGGGCGCCGAGGTGATCGGCGACATCGAGCTCTTCTGCCGGGAGCGGGCCGCGATCGCGCCGGGCTCGCCCTTCGTCGCCATCACGGGCACTAACGGCAAGTCGACCACGACCGCGCTCATCGCGCACATCCTGCGCGAGGCCGGCCACGACGTGCAGATGGGCGGGAATATCGGGACGCCGATCCTCGCGCTCGAGCCGCCCGCGCCCGATCGCGTCCACGTGGTCGAGTGCTCGTCCTTCCAGATCGATCTCACGCCGAGCTTCGGCGATGAGGCTCCGGGCCGCGGCCCGAGCGTCGGCGTGCTCCTCAACATCACGCCCGACCATCTCGACCGCCACGGCACGATGGAGAACTACGCGGCCATCAAGGAGCGGGTGGTCGCGAGCGCCGACCGCGCGATCGTGGGCATCGACGACGAGCCGTCCCGGCGCATCTTCGCGCGGCTTCGAAGCCTCGATCACGATCGATGCCTGCCGCTGTCGAACGGAACCGGCAGCGGTGGTGGCGGCGTGCTCATCGCGCCCCCCCGCATTATCGCCGATCTGGTCGACCAAGCCCGGAGCGAGTTCGACATCGGAGAGATCGCGGATCTCCGGGGTGCCCACAATGCCCAGAACGCGGCCGCCGCGATCGCCGCGGCGCTATGCCTGGGGGTGCCTCCCGCAGCCGTCCAGAGCGCGTTGCGCACCTTCCCGGGCCTTGCCCATCGCATGGAACAGGTCGGCCGGCGGGGGCGCGTCCTGTTCGTGAACGACTCGAAGGCGACGAACGCCGA
>JAFAPJ010000259.1 GCA_019247255.1 Methylobacteriaceae bacterium
CGGCCGGCTCTGGGGGCTTGCCGCGCAGGTCTACGCCTTCCGCTCGGAGGGCAATCTCGGAATCGGCAGCTACGGGGACGTGCGCGAGGCCGCGATCGGGGCGGCGCCGCTCGGCGCATCGTTCCTCGGCCTCAGCCCCGTTCACGCCCTCTTCGAAGCCGACCGCACCAAGATCTCGCCCTATTCGCCGTCCTCGCGACTGTTCCTGGAGACGGTGCACGTCGATCCGCGCGCCGTGCCAGGCTTTCCGGGGAGCGAGGCCGCCCGGCTCCTCGCCGAGCCCGAGCGCGCGGCCCGGATCGCCGCCTTGCGGGACGCCGCGCTCGTCGACCACGCGGGCGTCTGGGGCGAGCTCTCGGTTGCCCTCGAGGCGCTCTGGGCCGAGCGGCGCGGCCTGCGCGACGCGGGCTTCGACGCGTTCCGCCGCGAGCTCGGGCCCGATCTCGAGCGGCACGCGACCTTCGAGGCGCTGTCAGCGCGGTTCCGGGGCGAGGGACGCGCCTGGCTCGGCGAGTGGCCCGAACCCTATCGCCGCGCGGATTCGCCCGAGGTCGACCGCTTCGCGACGGAAGCCGCCGAGCGCGTCGCCTATCATGCCTGGCTGCAATACCTCGCGGACGGCCAGCTCGCGGGCGCGGCCGCCGCCGCCCGGAGCGCCGGCATGTCCGTCGGGCTCTACCGCGACCTCGCGGTCGGGTCGGACCGCGGCGGCTCCGAGATCTGGGCGCATCCGAACCGCTTCGGCGCAACGCTATCCATCGGCGCGCCGCCCGACCTCCTCGCCCCTCAGGGCCAGGATTGGGGCGTGCCGCCCCTGCACCCGCTCGTCCTCGAGGAGGAGGGCCTCGCAGCCTTCCGGGCGCTGGTACGGGCGAACATGCGCCATGCCGGGGCGATCCGGATCGATCACGCCTTTCAGCTGCAGAGGCTCTACCTGATCCCGGTCGGCGAGAGCGGCGCGGCCGGCGCCTACGTGAGCTACCCGTTCGAGGCGATCCTCGCCGTCCTGCGGCTCGAGAGCCACCGAGCCCGCGCGCTCGTGATCGCAGAGGATCTCGGGACGGGCCCGGAGGGCTTCTCGGACGCGATCATGCGCTCGGGGCTCCTCTCCTACCGGGTCCTCGCCTTCGAGCGGGCGCCGGATGGCGGCTTCAAGCGTCCCCCGGCCTATCCGCGCGACGCGCTCTCGGTCATCACGACCCACGATCTGCCGACCTTCGCGGGCTGGTGGCGCGGGCTCGACACGGATCTCCGGCAGACGCTCGGCATCTACGACGGCGAGCGGGCCGAGGCGGAGCGCGCGGAGCGCGTCGTGGAGCGCGAGCGGCTGATGGAGGCGCTCGCGGCCGAGAAGCTCGTGCCCTCCGTCGAGGTCACGGACGCTCCGCCGGCCGACGCGGTGTTCCGCTATCTCGCCCGCACGCCCTCGGCGCTCAACGCCATCCAGTATGAGGACGTTCTGGGCTCGCTGAGCCAGCCCAACATGCCCGGCACCACCGAGGGCCATCCGAACTGGCGGCGCAAGCTCGATCTCGACCTCGCGGAGATCGCGGCGCCGGGCGGCCCGCTCGCCAAGGTCGCGGCCGCCGTCTCGGCGGAGGGGCGCGGCACCCGCGCGGCCGTGAGCCCGCTCGCGTCGCCGCCGCCGCGCGCGACCTACCGGTTCCAGTTCCACGAGGGGTTCACGTTCGAGGACGCGATCCCGATCCTGCCCTATCTCGCGCGGCTCGGGGTGAGCCACGTCTACGCCTCACCGATCGCCAAGGCGCGGCCGGGCTCGACCCACGGCTACGACATCGTCGACCACCTCGCGATCAATCCCGAGCTCGGCGGCGAGGACGGCTTCTACCGGCTCTCGGAGGCGCTGAAGCGCCTTGGGCTCGGGCTCATCCTCGACATCGTCCCGAACCACATGGGCGTCGGCGGCGCCGATAACGGCTGGTGGCTCGCGACGCTGGAATGGGGCCAGCTCTCGCCCGACGCCGCGGCCTTCGACATCGATTGGGAAAGGCTGGGCGCGAACGGGAAACTGGTCGTGCCCTTCCTGGGCGATCGCTACGGCGAGGCGCTCGAGAAGGGCGATCTTCGCCTCGCCTTCGACCCGGCTGAGGGTGCGTTCAGCATCTGGCATTACGAGCACAAGTTCCCGATCTCGCCGCTCTCCTACCCGCTCGTCCTCGACCGTGCGCTGGCCGCCCTCGACGCGCTCGAAGGGCAGGCCGAGCTGATCGCGGTCTCCGACCGGCTGCGCAGCATGTCGGACGAGGCCTCGCCCGAGCGGCGCGCCTCCTTCCCGGAGGAGGGCGAGGCGTTGAAGCGCCGGCTGGCGGCCGCGGTCGCGAGCTCGGCCGAGCTCGGCCATGCGCTCGAGCGCGCTGTCGCCGTCGTGAACGGCGTGCCGGGCCTGCCCGAAAGTTTCGGGACGCTCCACCGCATCCTGGAGATGCAGGCCTACCGGCTCGCCCATTGGCGGGTCGCGGCGAGCGACATCAACTATCGGCGCTTCTTCGATATCAACGGGCTCGCGGGCATCCGGGTCGAGCTGCCCGAGATCTTCCAGCGCACCCACGAGCTCGTCCTGCGGCTCGTCCGCGAGGGGCGGGTGCAGGGCCTGCGCATCGACCATGTCGACGGGCTCGCCGACCCCGAAGGCTACGTGAAGGCGCTGCAGGCCGCGGTCGGCCCCGGCTTCTTCATCCTGGTCGAGAAGATCCTGGAGCCCGGCGAGCCGCTCCGCCCCTGGCCGGTCGCCGGGACCACCGGCTACGATGTGCTCAACCTGATCGACGGCGTCCTGGCCGATCCCGAGGCGGAAGGCGCGCTCGACGCAATTTACCGCAACGCCGGCGGGCTCGCCGGACGCTACGAGGACCTGCTCCGCCAGACGAAGACGGAGGTGCTGCTCGGCAGCTTCGCGAGCGAGCTCGAGGTTCTGGTCTCCGACCTCAAGCGGATCGCCGACGGCGATCGCCGCACCCGCGACTACACGGTCTACGCGATGCGGATCGCGCTCGCCGAGATCGTGGCGCGCTTCCCCGTCTACCGGTCCTACATCACGGGCGACGACCCCTCGCCCGAGGACGTCGCGCTGATCGAGGACACGGTCGCGGAGGCCCGGGCGACGAGCCGCCTGCCCGACCGCTCCGTCCACGATTTCGCGGCGGCGGCGCTGCTCGGCCGGGTCGAGACGGACGGGCCTGGCCGGCCGACGCCCGATCACGTCGCGCGCTTCCGGCGCCGGTTCCAGCAGCTGACCGGCCCCGTGATGGCGAAGAGCCTCGAGGACACGCTCTTCTACCGATATGTCCGCTGCCTCGCTCTGAACGAGGTGGGCGGCGATCCGGGGCGCGTCGGCCTGCCGGTCGCGGCCTTCCACCGCGCCAATGCCGAGCGGGCGCGCGACTGGCCGCACGCGATGATCGCGACCGCGACCCACGACACCAAGCGCGGCGAGGACGCGCGGGCGCGCCTCCTCGCGATCAGCGAGGAGCCGGACGCGTGGCGCGATTGCGTCACGGCCTTCGAGGAGGTCACGACGCCGCATCTCGCCCGGACGGAAGCCGGCAGCTCGCCCGACGCGATCGACCGGTTCATGCTGC
>JAFAPJ010000270.1 GCA_019247255.1 Methylobacteriaceae bacterium
CTCGGCGGTATCGACGAGCTGACGGAGATCGGCGCCCGGGCCGCGGATTGCCTCGCCCGAGCCGTCGCCCGGGGCGCCTACGAGGCCACGGCGCTGACCGTGCCCGGAGCGCTTCCTGCCTGGCAGGATCGCTTCGTTCTCAGAGGCGTTTAGACGGATGGTCTGAGACGATGATCGAGCGAGATGGCCCTTCAGCTATCGCTCGAGATGGACGGCAATTCCGGAGCCAGCAGATGCACTTGCGGCTCATCGCTCATGTCGAGCATCTGCGACCTGACGTGAACCCGTTCAGAGTTCAGGTGAGCAGTGAGACGACGGAGCCAAACCGTTGCTGAGCAAGTGGTTGGCGCGCATCGCGCGGCTCCCGGCTCCAGGGGAGGCGGACGGATCAGCCCTTCCCCCTTGTTGCCGACCGGCAGCCTTGCATCCCGCCTCCGCATCCTGACCCGGGCCTCCTTGCGGTGGGCCCGACGGTGAAAAAGCCGATCGCCGTATGCGGCGTCGACAGGGTCGCAACCCGGTCAACCGGACATCAACGCGGTCCTTTGATCCTCCTGTCCCCAGATCCCGGGCCGGGGACCGTTGCTATGATCCTGTCATCCACGGATCCGCCTATGACCGGATCCCGTGATCCTAAAACCCGCCCGGATCACAGGATCCCTTGATCGAGAGCCGAGCCGTCCTGTGATCCATGGATCGGCTGATCCCGAGAGTCCCGGACGACGTGATCCCTCCATGACAGGATCCGGGTTAAGCGCGCCTTAACCGCGGTTGCGGCGTCGGGCCGGCGGGTGCTACCGCCCGGCCATGCCGAACGCTCCTCTCCGCATCGCGCCCTCGATCCTGGCGGCGGACTTCGCCCGGCTCGGCGAGGAGACCCGCGCCGCGGACGCGGCCGGCGGCGATTGGATCCATCTCGACGTCATGGACGGCCATTTCGTCCCGAACATCTCGTTCGGTCCGGAGGTCGTGCGGGCGCTGCGCCCTTTGACCGCCAAAGTGCTGGACGTGCATCTCATGATCGCGCCGGCCGACCCGTATCTCGAGGCTTTCGCCCGGGCGGGTGCCGACGTGATCACGGTTCACGCCGAGGCAGGGCCGCATGTTCATCGCTCGCTCCAGGCGATCCGCGGCCTCGGCAAGCGGGCGGGCGTGGCGATCAACCCCGGCACGCCCGCCGCCGCCGTGGAGCCCCTGCTCGACTTGGTCGACCTGGTGCTCGTGATGAGCGTCAATCCGGGCTTCGGCGGTCAGAGCTTCATCCCGTCGGCCTGCGAGACGATCCGGCGGATCGCCGCGCTCACGGCCGGACGCGAGGTGGATATCGAGGTCGATGGCGGGATCACGCCGCAGACGGCTCGGCTCGCCGCCCAGGCCGGCGCTAACGTCTTCGTCGCGGGTTCGTCCGTCTTCGCGGGCGGCGCGGATTACGGCGGCCGCATCGCGGCGATCCGGCGCGCGGCGGAGGAGGCCATCGGCACATGGGCATGACGACGCCGCGGCGAGCGAGGGCTCGGCGATGATCCCGCGCTATTCACGGCCGGAGATGACGGCGATCTGGTCGCCCGAGACCCGGTTCCGCATCTGGTTCGAGATCGAGGCGCACGCGACGAGCGCGCTCGCGGAGCTCGGCGTGGTGCCGCGCGAGGCGGCGGAGACGATTTGGCGGGAGGGGGCGAAGGCCGGCTTCGGCGTTGCCCGGATCGGCGAGATCGAGCGCATCAGGAAGCACGACGTCATCGCGTTCCTGACCCACCTCGCCGAGCTCGTCGGCCCGGACGCCCGCTTCGTGCATCAGGGCATGACGTCGTCGGACGTGCTCGACACCTGCCTCAACGTCCAGCTCGTGCGCGCGGCCGACCTCCTCGTCGCCGACGTCGACGCGCTGCTCGCGGCGTTGAAGCGTCGGGCGCTCGAGCACAAGCTCACCCCGACGATCGGCCGCTCGCACGGCATCCATGCCGAGCCCGTGACCTTCGGACTCAAGCTCCTCGGGTTCTACGCCGAGTTCGAACGGGCGAGGTCGCGGCTTCTCGCGGCCCGGCAGGAGGTCGCGACCTGCGCGATCTCGGGCGCGGTCGGCACGTTCGCAAACATCGATCCGGCGGTCGAGAGCTACGTCGCCGAGAAGCTCGGCCTCGCGCCCGAGCCCGTGTCGACCCAGGTCATCCCGCGCGACCGCCACGCCATGTTCTTCGCCACGCTCGGGGTCATCGCATCGTCGATGGAGCGGCTCGCGGTCGAGATTCGCCACCTGCAGCGCACCGAAGTGCTGGAGGCCGAGGAATTCTTCTCCGAGAAGCAGAAGGGCTCCTCGGCGATGCCGCACAAGCGCACTCCAGTCCTGTCGGAGAACCTCACGGGGCTCTC
>JAFAPJ010000280.1 GCA_019247255.1 Methylobacteriaceae bacterium
CGTGACGATCATCTCGTAGGCCGTCTTCGCGCCCTCCACGAAGCCGCGCGCATCGAAGCCGGGCTCGATCCGGGCGACCTCGTCGAGCGCGTTGGCCATCGGCGTGCCGGCCTCGGCGATGCCGACCCAGCGTTCGGCCGCAGCCGCGGTCGCGGCCTCCTTCGGACGCTCGCCGCCCGTCGTCGGTAACCGGACCACGTTGTCGACGCCATTCGGCCCGGGGCGCGACGGATCCTGCGCCTCGCGCCGGGCGAAGGGGTCGAAGGGCGGCTGCTCCCGCCCGGTCTTCTGTCCGAGCACGGAGCGAAGCCGCCAGATCACGAACACCGCGAGCGCGAGAAACACGATCGTGGTGACGTCGAAGGAATCCTGCATCATCCAACAATCTGTGAGGCCGACGGGGCCGTCACGGCGAGAGCTTCCCGAACAACGGTTTGATGACCGCCGCCCGCGGCGGCATATGGTAGGGCGGCTCGTAACATCCAGGTCCCTCCCCCACAAGCAAGGTGGCCCGGAGCGGCCTTGTGACCCTTACGAAAGCGTGATAGCGCCGCCCTCGGCCGCTGCCGTCGCCCTCGCGAGGGCGTCTTCGGCGCGCGCCGCGGATCGCCGGATTTTCCGGGCCGTGGCGGAAGGCCGGATCTCTGAGACAGGACGGACGATGGCCGACACGACGGCAACCAACGGCGCCAACGCGGGCGCGGCGGAGGACTCCACCCCGTCGCTGAACGCGCTCGCGCAATACGCGAAGGACATTTCCTTCGAGAACCCCAACGCGCCGCGCTCCCTCACGCCCCAGCAGAACGGCCCGCAGATCTCCATCCAGGTGAACGTCAACGCCAAGCAGCTGGCGGAGACGGATTTCGAGGTCGACCTCTCGCTCGAGGGCAACGCCAAGATCGGCAGCGAGGTGCTGTTCGCCTTCGACCTGACCTATGCGGGCGTGTTCCGGGTTCGCAACATCCCGCCCGAGCAGCTGCACGCCGTCATCATGATCGAGTGCCCGCGCCTCCTGTTCCCCTTCGCGCGGCAGATCGTGGCGGAGGCGGTGCGCAACGGCGGCTTCCCGCCGCTCTACATCGACCCGATCGACTTCGTCGGCCTCTACAACCAGCGCCAGGCCGAGATGCAGCAGGGCGCCGGGGTCGCTCAGCCGGCCAACTGAAGCTCGGGCTTCGGGGCGTAGTCGAGCCAGACCGCGCCCGTTCCCAGGCTTTCGACGAGGCGGGCATGCGCCGCCCGCTCGGCCTCGGTGAGGCGGCTCTCGACGACACGCGCGCGCTGACGCTCCTGGAAAGGTGCGGCGCCCGGGATGACGAGGACGGGCGCGCTGACGGCAAGGCCGAGATCGGCCTGCCGGCCGCCGAGCAGCTCGATATAGACGTCCGCCAGGAGCTCGGCGTCGAGCAGCGCGCCATGCTTGGTGCGCTTCGCGTTGTCGATGCCGTAGCGCGCGCAGAGCGCGTCGAGGCTGTTCGGCGCGTTCGGGTGCCGCCGCCGCGCGAGCGCCAGCGTGTCGACGACCCGGTCCATGCCGATCGGGGGGTGGCCGGTCCGGCGGAACTCCGCGTTGAGGAAGCCGACGTCGAAGCTCGCGTTATGAATGACGAAGCGCGCGTCGCCGAAGAAGGCGCAGAGCTCCTCGGCGATCGCCGCGAAGACCGGCTTGTCGGCCAGGAACGCGTCCGACAGCCCGTGCACCTCGTAGGCGCCCTGCGACATCACCCGCTGAGGGTTGATATGGACGTGGTGGATGCGGCCCGTGCGGACGTGGTTCACGAGTTCGACGCAGCCGATCTCGACGATCCGGTCGCCCGTCGCGTGGTCCGTCCCGGTCGTCTCCGTGTCGAGCACGATCTCGCGCAGGCCCTGCACCGCTCTCCCCGTCAACCTCGGCCGATTCGCCCGCCCGATCGGCCGGCAAGCGCCCGCAGGATAGCACGGACCTCGGCGCGGGCGGGCTCGAGCCCGCGTCCGGTGTCCACATGAAAGTGGGCGCGGCGCCGCTTCTCGGCATCCGGCATCTGCTTGGCGAGGATCGCCTCGAACCGGGCGGCGTCCATGCCCGGCCGCGCGAGGACGCGCTCGCGCTGCACCTCGGCTGGAGCGCTGACGACCGCGACGGCGTCGCAGCGCGTCTCGCCGCCCGTTTCGAGGAGAAGCGGGATGTCGAGCACCGCGAGGCCGGCCCGGGCGTCGCGCGCCGCGGCGAGAAAGCGCTCCTCCTCGTCCCGGACGAGCGGGTGGACGATCGCCTCGAGCCGGCGCAGCGCCTCGGGTTCCTGCAAGACGCGTCGCCCCAGCTCCGCCCGGTCGACGATCCCGTCGCGGAGCGTCCCGGGAAAGGCCTCCTCCACGAGCGGCGCCGCGCGCCCTCGGTAGAGTTCGTGCACGGCGAGATCGGCGTCGTGCACCGGCACGCCCTCAGCCCGGAAGAGCGACGCGGTCGTCGACTTGCCCATCCCGATCGAGCCCGTGAGCCCGAGAACGAAGGTCATGGGGAGGCCTGCAGATCGGCGACGATCCGGGCCCGGAGCGCGGGCGTGACGCGCGGGCGCACGCCGAACCAGCGCGCGAAGCCGGGCACGGCCTGATGCAGGAGCATGCCGAGTCCGTCGACGGCCCGGAGGCCGCGAGCCCGGGCGGCGGCCAGGAGGGGCGTCTCGAGCGGGACGTAGACGCAATCGGCGACGACCGCGCCTTCCGGCAAGGCCTCGAGCGACACGGGCAGCGCCGGCTCGCCCGGCATCCCGAGCCGCGTCGTGTTGACGAGGAGGTTCGCTTGCGCGAGCGCGCCGGGAAGGTCCGCGACCGCGAGGGCTCCGATCCGGTCCGGGGCGAGGCGGGCGAGATCGGCCGCCCGCTCGGCCGTGCGGTTCGCGACGAGGACACGCTCGATTCCGCGCTCGACGAGCGCCATGGCGACCGCCCGCGCGGCGCCGCCCGCGCCGAGCACGAGCGCCGTCCCGGCCTCCGCGGACCAGCTGGACCCGAGCGCGGCGTCGAGCCCCGCCAGGAACCCCGCCCCGTCCGTGCTGTCGCCCGCGATGCGGCCGTCGGACTCGACCCACACCGTGTTGACGGAGCCGAGCCTCCTGGCGTGATCGGTCGGGCGGTCGACGAGCCGGGCTGCCGCCTCCTTGTGCGGGATCGTGACGTTCCCGCCGCGCCAGCCCGCCTCCGCGAGCCCGCGCAGGAAGGCCGGAAACGCCTCAGGCAGGACGTCCAGGCGCTCGTAGCTGCCGGCCATCCCGTGCTCCGCGAGCCAGTGGCCGTGGATCAGCGGCGAGCGGGAATGCGCGATCGGGTGCCCGACCACGAAGGCCCGGGCCGTCACGGGGCGAGCGCGCCAAGATCGCGCAAAGCCGCGAGCAGGGGCAGCATCGGCAGGCCGAGGATCGTCGTGTGCTCGCCCTCGACCCGCTCCATGAGATGGAGGCCGAGCCCCTCGATCTCGTAGCCGCCGACGCTCCGCATCGGCGCCTCGCCCGCCGCCGCGAGATAGGACGCGATCGCAGCCTCCCCGAGAGGCCGGAGCGTGAGGGTCGCGGTCCCGGCACCCGCCGCGACGATCCCGCCCGCGCGCGCCAAGGCGAAGGCCGCGTGCAGGCGATGGCTCCGTCCCGCGAGCCGGGCGAGCTGGGCGTGCGCCTCGTCCCTATTCTCCGCCTTGCAGAAAACCGCGCCATCGAGATCGAGCACCTGATCGGCTCCGAGGACGAGGCGAGCCGGATGGCGCCGCGAGACCGCGAGCGCCTTCGCTCCGGCGAGCGCGGCCGCGAGCCGGGCGGGGTCCGGTCGGCCGAGCTCGGCCTCGAGCGCCCGCTCGTCGACCCCAGGCGCCTCCGTGTCGTGAGGGATCGCCGCGGCCGCGAGGAGAGCGCGGCGGGTCGGGCTCGTCGAGGCCAGGAGGAGCGGCGCCTCGCCCCGCCACAAGCCAGGCAAGCTCACACCGCGATGAACCGCATCGCATGGTCGCGGTAGAGGTCGATGATCGCGGCCGCGGTCTCCTCGATCGAGCGGCGCGTGACGTCGATCATCGGCCAATTGTGCCGCGCGCACAGCCGCCGCGACAGCGCGATCTCCTCCGCGACGGAATCCTTGTCGACGTAGGACGTGTTCTCGCTCGCCTTCAGCGAGAGCAGGCGGTTCTGGCGGATCTGCACGATCCGCTCGGGTGAGGCCACGAGCCCGACGACGAGCGCGCGCTTCAGGCGGTCGAGCTGGTCAGGCAGCGGCCGCCCCGGCACGAGCGGGATGTTCGCGGTCTTCAGCCCGCGATTCGCGAGATAGATGGAGGTCGGCGTCTTCGACGTGCGGCTCACGCCGACCAGGACCACGTCGGCCTCGTCGAGATCGTCCGGCACCTGCCCGTCATCGTGCAGGAGCGTGAAGTTCATGGCGTCGATACGCTTGAAGTATTCCGCGTTGAGCACGTGCTGCGCCCCGGGCTTCGCGGTCGAAGCCGCCCCGAGATAGGCCTCGAGCAGCGCGTGAACCGGGGCGAGGACCGAAAGGTTCGGGCAGCTGAGCTCCCGGCAGCGCTCCTCGAGCTTGCCGGCGAGGTCGCGCTCGACGAGCGTATAGAGAACGAGACCCGGCGCCGCCTCGATCTCGCTCAGCACCCGGTCGAGCTGCCGGACGGAGCGCACGAGCGGATAGACATGCTCGATCGCCGAGACGCCTTCGTACTGGGCGGCCGCCGCGCGCGCGACCGCGATCAGCGTCTCGCCCGTCGAATCGGACACGAGGTGGAGGTGGAAATAGCTGCGGCCCAACGGGGGCGCGCTCCTGTCGAGAACCCGGGGGTAGCGTGGATAACCGAGGGGCCCCGGAGGGTCCAGCGAGCCCGCGCGACGGGACCGGTGGATGCCCGTCAACAGGCGAGCGCCCCGGGACGGCGGCGGACGAGCAAACGCGAGATCGGGGACGAATCGGCTCGCGGCCCACGTTAAGCCTTTGTTAACGATCGGGGATGGTGAACGGATCGTTAAGCCTCCGATCCCGCCCTCGCCTGTGGACGGCTTTGCGCGAGCCTCGATCACCGGGAAGGAGAAAGAGCAGAGATTCAGATTCGAATTTGGATTTTGTCCGGGCTACGAGGGCTGGATGGTTGAGCGCTCCCTTCTGCGCGTCCTCGACGGCGAGACCGTCTGGCCGCCCCCCGTCTGGATCATGCGGCAGGCGGGTCGCTATCTCCCCGAGTACCGGGCGACGCGGGCGGAGGCCGGATCCTTCCAGACGCTGTGCTACACGCCGAAGCTCGCCGCCGAAGTCACGCTTCAGCCGATCCGTCGGTTCGGGTTCGACGCCGCGATCCTGTTCTCCGACATCCTGGTCGTGCCGGACGCGTTCGGGCTCAATTTCCGTCTCGCCGAGGGCGAAGGTCCGCGGCTCGACCCCGTGACGAACGCCGCCGAGCTCGCACGGCTCCCCGAGCGCCTGCCGATCGATCGGCTCGCGCCCGTCTTCGAGGCGCTTCGTCTCATTCGGGCCGGGTTGCCGCCGGAGACGACGCTCCTCGGCTTCTGCGGCGCGCCCTGGACGGTGGCGAGCTACGTGGTGGCCGGGCAGGGCACCCCCGACCAGGGCCCCGCGGTCCGGGCCGCCCGCGCGGATCCGGGCTTCCTCCAGACCTTGATCGATCGCCTCGTCGAGGCCTCGATCGATTACCTCGCGGCGCAGCTCGAGGCCGGGGCGGACGCCGTCCAAATCTTCGAGAGCCATGGCGGCGCGCTCGCGGGCGAGCTCTTCGACCGCTGGTCGCTCGAACCCGTCCGGCGCATCGTCGAGGGTGTACGGGCCCGGCGGCCCGGCGCGCGCATCATCGTGTTTCCGCGCGGACGCGGCGACCGGCTCGCCGACGTCGCAGCCCTCGGGGTCAATGCCGTCGGGATCGACCAGGACACCGACATCCGCCAGGCGGTCGGGGCGCTTCCGTCCCGGGTTGCCGCGCAGGGCAACCTCGACCCGGGGGTGCTCATCGAGGGCGGGGCGGCGCTCGACCAGGCCGTCGACACGCTCCTCGCGGCCGTGCGCGGCCGCCCGCACGTCCTGAACCTCGGCCACGGCATCACGCCCCCGACCCCGCCCGAGAACGTCGCGCGCTTCCTCGCCCGCGTCCGCTCGGCCTGAGGCCCCGATGCTCTATCTCTGGCTGAAAGCCCTGCACGTCATGGCGGTCATCGCCTGGATGGCCGGCATGCTCTACCTGCCGCGGCTCTTCGTCTACCACGCCGAAGCGGGGGCGAACGCGCCCATCGCGGCGCTTCCGTCCCGGGTCGCGGCGCAGGGCAACCTCGACCCGGAGGTACTCATCGAGGGCGGGGCGGCGCTCGACCAGGCCGTCGACACGCTCCTCGCGGCCGTGCGCGGCCGCCCGCACGTCC
>JAFAPJ010000281.1 GCA_019247255.1 Methylobacteriaceae bacterium
CTTCGCCTGCGCGACCCACTGCTCGAAGGCCGGCTGGGAGACAGCCTTCACGGCGAACTGCATGTCCGGAAAGCCGTCGCCGCTGAAATGCCCCGAGCGGCCGTAATAGGTGCCGGCCCGGTCCGCCTGCAGATGCAGCCGGGTCGCCATCCCGTTCATCGTGTAGATCATGCTGCCGAGCTGCGGCACGAAGAAGGTGTTCATCACCGACGACGACGTGAGCGAGAAGCTCACGGGCGTGCCGGCCGGAATGACGAGTTCGTTTACGGCCGCGACGTCCTGGTCCGGGTAGATGAAGAGCCATTTCCAATCGAGCGAAACGACCTGGACGTTGAGCGCCTTGCGGCCGCTCTCGAGAGGCTTGCCTGGGTCCAGGTCGTGCGAGCCGATCCAGGCGATGCCGCTCAGGAACAGGATGGTGAGAAGCGGGACGGACCAGACGAGAAGCTCGATCCGGCCCGAATGGACGAAGCCGGGCTCGTAACGCGCCTTCGGGTTGGAGGCCCGGAACCACCAGGCGAAGGCGAGGGTCGCGACGATCGTCGGCCCGATGATCGCCAGCATGATAACGGTCGCGTTGAACAGGATCGTCCGCTCGGCCGCGCCGACCGGTCCCTGCGGATCCAGGATGCCGCCTTCGCAGCCTCCCAGCCCAAGCGCCGGGACGAGCAGGCTCGCCCGTGCGAGGCAGCGTGCGGCGGAGCTGTGGCCTGCCGGAATGCCGCGGCCCTCGCCGAGGCTCGCGCGTCGCATCGGCACCTCTCGCTTGCGCGCCGCCGAACGGCGCGGGGAAGGCGGCATCCTAGAGGCTGGTCCCCTCATGGCAACGGCGCGCAAAGCCGCGCGCCGGCTTTCGTGAGGGCTGCGTTCCCTATTGGACCGCGGAACACACGATCGTGCGATATGACACTGGCGTGACTAGCGAATTTCGGCGCGGTCGCGCGCCCGCACTCCGTCGGCGGTCAGGCCGCCCGGACGCTCGTCAGGAACACCCGGATGCCGCGCGTCAGCTCGTCCGAGCGCCGGGCAAGGCTGTCGGCCGCCGCCAGGACCTCGTCGGCGAGAGCGCCGTTCCCGGTCGCAAGCTCTTGCACCGTCCCGATGCTGGACGACACGTCGCGCGCCCGCGAGCTCGTATTCGCGAGGCCCTCGGCGATCGCGCCGCTCGCCACCTCCTGCCGGTGGACGGCGGCCGCGATCTCACCCGCGATCGCGTTCACCTCCCCGAGCCGGCCGGACATGGTCGAGAAGGCGCGGGCCGCCTCTTCCGTCGCGCCCCGCACGGCCGCGATCTGCCCGGCGATGCGCTCCGCCGCCTTGCCGGTCTCGGTCGCGAGCACCTTCACCTCGGCGGCCACGACCGCGAAGCCGCGACCCGCGGCGCCGGCCCGGGCGGCCTCGATGGCGGCATTCAGAGCGAGCAGGTTCGTCTGCGCCGCGACGCTGCCGATGAGGTCCGCGACGTCGCCGATCTCCTCGGCGGCCCCGACCAGAAGGGTCATCGTCGCGTCCGCCTCGCGAGCCTCGGCCTCGGCGGCGCCCGTGAGCCGGCTCGCCCGGCTCGCCTGCTCGCCGACCGCCTGGGCGGAGGCCGCGAACTCCTCCGAAGCGGCCGCGACCCGCGCGACCTCGCCGGACGCCTGCGCGGCCGCTTCCGCGACGAGCAGCCCCTGAGCCTGCGTGCCGCTCGTCTTGTCCGACATGCGGTCGGCAGCGTCCCGCAGCTCGCCCGCGGAGCGCGTCAGGCTCTCGGCGAGATCCCCGACCTCCGCCTCGAACCGACGCGCCGCGTCCGCGAGCGCGACGGCCCGCTCGATCTCACGGTCGGATTGCGTTCTGAGCCGCGCGTCGAGCTCCGCCTTCGCCTGCAGGTCGCGCCGGAAGACCTGGACGGTGCGGGCCATATCGCCGAACTCGTCCGAGCGCCGGGTGTAGGGCACGTGGACCGCGTAATCCCCGCGCGCCATCGCCTGCATGGCCCCGTGGAGGCGGGTGACCGGCCGCTCGATCTGAGTGGTCGCGAACCAGCCGGCCGCCAGGAAAGCCGAGCCGATCGCCACGACCGCGATCAGGATCAGCGCGTCGCGGGTCCGGCCGCGCTCGCTCGCGAGCCGAGCCCGGTCCGCTTCCAGAGCTTCGACGTAGCGCTCGCCGACCGCGTTGATGTCCCGTACCATCCTGTCGCGATTGCGAAGCGTCGCCTCGTCCGTTGCCTGGACCAGCGCGGCCTTCGGCGAGATCGTCAGCCCGAACTCGACCGTGTCCTTCTGATAGGCCAGGAATTCCTTGATCCGGAGGTCGAGCGACAGGCGCTCGGAGCCGTCCTCCAGGCCCTCGATGAAAGCTGCCCGGGTGAGATCGACGGTTGCGAGAGACCCGCGCAGCGCTTCGAAATGGGCGCGCACCTCGGCCGTGTTCTCGCTCGTGAAGGCCAGGGCCGCGACCCCGACCGAATGCTCGATCGCGGCGACCAGCGACCGCGCCCGCAGGGCGGATTGCCAGCCGGCCTCGAGACGCTCGATACGGCTTTGTTCTTCGCCGAGCGCGGAATGGGCGAGGCTCGCGAGGCTCGCGGCCGCGACGGCCAGGAGCCCGACGACGACGCCGAGCTTCATGGCGATGGTGACCTTCATCGGGTCGCTCCGATCCGTCGCCAGCTTCTCGCGCTCATGACCCTCCAAATGGTAAACAACGAACGGTTTTCTCGTCGCACCCGGGGACGGCGAGCCGGCTGACTTGGCCCCGGGCCGTTGCTATGCAGCGCTCCCAGCCCAGGAGCCTGCATGTCCGCCGACCTCGCCGCCGCCATCGAATCCGCGTGGGAGGACCGCTCCGCGATCAGCCCGGCGACGGGCGGAGCCGTCCGGGACGCGGTCGAAGCGGCCCTCGATGGGCTGGATTCGGGACGATTGCGGGTTGCCGAGAAGGTCGACGGCGCCTGGCAGGTCCATCAATGGCTGAAGAAAGCGGTGCTCCTCTCCTTCCGCCTGTCCGAGATGGGGCCCATCGCGGGGGGCCCCGGCGGAGGCACCTGGTGGGACAAGGTCCCGTCCAAGTTCGAGGGCTGGGGCGGCGACCGCTTTCGGGACGCCGGCTTCCGGGCCGTCCCGCATGCCGTCGTGCGGCGCGGCGCCTACATCGCGCCCGGCGTCGTGCTGATGCCGAGCTTCGTCAATCTTGGGGCCTACGTCGCCGAGAACACGATGGTCGACACCTGGGCAACGGTCGGGTCCTGCGCGCAGATCGGGCGGAACTGCCACATCTCGGGTGGAGCGGGGATCGGCGGCGTTCTCGAGCCCCTGCAGGCAAATCCGGTCGTGATCGAGGACGACTGCTTCGTGGGCGCCCGCTCGGAGGTCGCGGAGGG
>JAFAPJ010000282.1 GCA_019247255.1 Methylobacteriaceae bacterium
GTCTCGGCCGTCTTGTCCGGCCGGTTCCAGTATGAGGGCGCGTTCGAATCGCCCCGCACCCAGAGAATGCCTTCCTCGCCGTCCGCGACGGCCTGGCCTTCGCGATCGAGGAGCTTGAGCTCGTAGCCCGGCACGCGCCGCCCGGCGGCTCCCGTCCGGCGCGCGTCGGGGCTGTTCGACAGGTAGATGTGCAGCACCTCGGTCGAGCCGAGGCCTTCCACGATGTCGAGGCCGGACAACCGCTGCCAGGCCTCCGCGACGTCGGCCGAGAGGACCTCGGCGGCCGACAGGCAGAGGCGGAGGCTGCCGAGGTCGGCGCCGGCCGCCTCGGGCGCGTTGACGAGCGCGGTGTAGAGCGTGGGCAGGCCGAAGAAGAGCGTCGGCCGGTGGCGGGCGACCGCCGCGAAGATCGGCCCGGGCTTCGGCTGGCCGGCGAGCAGCAGGCTCGTCGCGCCGACCCGGAACGGGAAGGTCAGCGAGTTGCCGAGCCCGTAGGCGAAGAAGATCTTCGGGACCGAGAAGCAGATGTCGTCCGGCCCGATCTCGAGCACGCGACGGCCATAGGCTTCCGCCGTGTAGAGCATGTCGTGCTGAAGATGCACGATGCCTTTCGGCCGCCCCGTCGAGCCGGAGGAGTACTGCCAGAACGCCATGTCGTCCCGGCTTGTGTCGGCCGGGGCGAGCGTGTCGGGGAAGCCCGCGAGCCATGACGCAGCCTCGACGATGCGGACCGCCGCGCCGCTCGCCGAGGCGGGTCCGTTCACCACCACGAGATGCGAGAGCCGCGTGCCCGCGCAAGCCGCCGCGGTGAAGCGGTCCGCGAGGCCGGCCTCGCAGATCGCGACGCGTGCCTCCGCGTCCGCGAGATAGAAGCCGAGGAGGTCGGGCGGCGTCAGCGTGTTGACGAGGATCGGCACGAGCCCGGCCCGGATCGCCCCGAACAGGAAGGCCGGATAGGCCGGCGTGTCGTCGAGAAAGAGGAGCACCCGCTCGCCCCGGACGAGGCCGAGCGAGAGCAGCGCGTGGCCGGCCCGCGACGCCTCGCGGCAGAGCGCGCCATACGTCACCTGTCCGAAGGCGCCGACGACGGCCGGGTGGTCGCCCCGCCCACGATCCCGGTTGTCGAACAGGATCGCGCTCGCGTTGTAGCGCTCGGGAACCGAGAACCCGATCTCGCGCGCGCCGGGCGCGTCACGCGGGACGCGGTCGAGGATCGGCCCCGTCACGCCGCGCGCTCCCGGCGCGCCTCGGCCTCGAACCGGGCCATGAAGCGGGGCGCCATGCGGCGCAGGCGCTCGTCGTCCACCCGGCCGGAGCGCGTGATGTAGCTCATCGCGAAGTCGAGCGGAGGCAGGCGCATGTGTTCGGCGAAGCGCTCATACCAGCCGGCGCTCGTCTTGGCGGCGCGCACGAGCTTCTCGACCACGGGCTTGCGCGCGGCCTCGTAGGCCGCGAGCCCTTGGGCGAGGTCGCCGGGATGCGCCTCCAGCGCCTTCACGAGCGCCAGCACGTCCTCCATCGCGAGCCGCGTGCCCGAGCCGATGGAGAAATGCGCCGTATGGAGCGCGTCGCCGACGAGCACGAGGTTGCGGTGCGACCAGCGCTCGCTCCAGAGCCAGGGGAAGTTGCGCCAGACGGACTTGTTGGCGACGAGCGGGTGGCCGTCGAGCGCCTCGGCGAACACCTCCTCGCAGAGCCGCCGCGAGGCCTCCTGGTCCAGGCCGTCGAGGCCCGCCCGCAGCCAGGTCGCGCGGTCGCATTCCACGATGAAGGTGCTCATCCCCGGCGCGTAGCGGTAATGATGCGCGTTGAAGGGGCCGAACTCCGTCTCGACGAAGGTCTGGGTCAGGGTCTCGAAGCGCCGCGTCGTGCCGAACCAGGCGAACTTGTTGTCGAGGTAGGAGAGCGAGCTCGCGAAGTCGCCCTCATGGCTGCGCCGGACGAGCGAGTTCACGCCGTCGGCCCCGACGATCAGGTCGAACCCGTCGAGCTCGGCGAGGTCGCGAACGAGCGTGCCGGTGCGCAGCTCCGCCCCGGCTTCCCGAGCGCGCGCCTGCAGCAGCTGGAGGAGATCGAGCCGCCCGATCGCCGCGAAACCGACCCCGTCGATCGCGACGGCCTCGCCGCGATGCACGAGCGCGATGTCCTGCCAGGTCTCCATCCGGGCCGTGATGGCGTCGGCCGTCTCGGGATCGTCGGCCCGGAGGAAGTCCATCGCCCGGTCTGAGAACACGACGCCGAAACCGAAGGTCGCGTCGGCCGGGTTCTGCTCGAAGAGCGTGACGCGATCGCCGGGGTGGCGCCGCGCCCAGAGGCCGGCGAAATATAGGCCGGCCGGTCCGCCTCCGAGGACGGCGATGCGCATGATGGCTCCCTCCGACCCGTTTTGCGTATCTTACAATTCGTTGCGCCCTATGCAACGTGCAAGTGGGCGAAAGGAGCCTCGTGCCGTGTTCCGCACCGAATTCACGATCGAGTGGGGCGATTGCGACGAGGCCGGGATCGTCTTTTACCCGAACTATTTCTACTGGTTCGACAGCACCTTCCAGCGCTTCCTGCGCGCTCGCGGCCTCGGCCAGCGCGTCCTGAAGCAGCGCTTCGGCGCGATCACCCCGATCGTCGACGCGCGCGGCCAGTTTCGCGCGCCCGCCCGCTACGACGACCCCCTCGCGGCCGAGGCCGTGGTGGCGGAGTGGGCCGAACGGCGCTTCCGCGTCGATTACCGGCTCACCGTCGGCGAACGCTTGGTCGCCGAAGGCTACGAGCTGCGCGCCTGGGCCCGGATCGACGCCGAGGGCCGCATGGCGGGCGCTCCGATCGACGCCGCGTTCCGGGACGCGATGTCGTGAGCGCCGAGCGCGAGGCCCTCGCGCCGGGGGGCATCCAGGCGCTCGACGCGGCGCTGGCCGTGCTGCACGCCCTCGCCCGCGCCGGGGGCCCCGCGGCGCTCGGCGAGATCGCCCGGATGGCCGGCATGCCGCCGAGCAAGGCGCATCGCTACCTCGCGAGCTTCGTCCATGCGGGCTTCGCGATGCGGAGCGACCGATCGGGCCGCTACGACCTCGGCCCCGCGGCGAGCGAGATCGGGCTCGCGGCTCTCGCCCGCTCCGACCTCGTCAACCGGACGGCGGACGCGCTTCCCGAGCTCGGCGCCGTCACCGGCCAGACCGTGCTCCTCACCGTCTGGGGGAACGGCGGCGCGATCGTCGTGCGCTGGGAGCGGGCCGCGAGCCCGGTCGTGACCTCCTTCGGCCTTGGCTCGACCCTGCCGCTCCTCACCTCCGCCTCGGGGCGCGTATTCCTGGGCTTCCTGCCGCGCCCGGTCACGGCCGCGCAGGTCGCGGCCGAGCTCGAGCAGGCGCGGGCCGCCGGGCTCGCGGCGCCCGACCTCGATCTCACGCAGGCGAGCGTCGACCGGCTCGCGGGAGCCGTGCGACGCGAGGGCTGCGCGGCGGTCGACGGACGCTTCGTGCCGGGGCTCCGCGCGGTCGCGGCGCCCGTGCTGAACTGGGCGGACGAGGCGGAGCTCGCCGTGACCCTCGTCGGAACGGGCGAGGCCGTGGTCGCCCCCGACGGGGCGATCCGCCGCGCGCTCCTCGATTTCACGCGCGCACGCTCCGTTCCGCGCCCGGTCGATACGGTTCAGCCCGCGCCGCCTCGCAGGGTCGCGAGCCGGTCACGCGCAGCCCAGTAGAGCCCGACGGCCCGATTGCGGAGGAGCCTCCGCTGGAGCTCGCTCTCCGCGATCCGGGCGAGCTCGTCCAGACCGATCGCTCCGTCCGGGCTGAGCAGCAGGTCCACGACCGTCATTCGGTCCGGATAAAGCTCGGCGAAGGGTCCGGTCTCTTCCTCCGCCGTCGTGTCCAGCGCGTCCGCGAAGCCCGTCTCATGGCAGGCCCGGATGATCGCGCGCTCGAGGAGCAGCCCCGGCGCGAAGCGGGCGAGGCTCTCGTCATAGGCGGTCTTCAGGAGGTAGGCCGTGCCGCGCGCGACGAGCGCGAGGCTCGCGGCTATCGTGCGGCCTTCGAGGACGAGGCGATCGATCCGGATGCCGACATCGCCCCCCTCGGCCCCGAAGAGCGCCTCCGCGTAGGTCCGCGCACCCGGCCGCGAGGCGAGCGCGGTCCCGCGGCGGCCCTTCCAGCCGGCCGCCTCGAGCGAGAGAAAATCAGCGAGCGCCGCGGGCCGG
>JAFAPJ010000285.1 GCA_019247255.1 Methylobacteriaceae bacterium
TTCACGGCGGCCGCGCCGAGCCCGCGCACGTCCACCCCGGACAGGGCCGCGACGACGCCCGGCGCCCCGCGCGCCGCCGCGAGGTCGAGCCGGCCGATCCGCCCGGCCCCGGAGGCGCTGCGTGCGAAAGCGAGGTGGAGGCAACCCGCGGGCGCGAGGTCGCCGACGAAGCGCCCTTGGCCGCGCAGCAGCCGCTCGTCCTCCACCCGCCGGAGCGGGCGCCCGATCCAAGGCAAGGGCGTCGGGTCCGGCGCGATCGGTCGCGCGGCGGAATGCTCGTCAGGCGAGCCAATCTCCGGCCGCTCCGCCTCGGGCAGCCGGAGCGCGGCCTCGGCCGCGGCGGGGCTCATCTACTCGGCCGCGAGCGGCAGCGTCTCGGGGGCGGGCGGCTCCATCCGGGCGAGGAGCCCGTCCACCATCGCGGTCCACTCGGCCCAGGGCGCCTCGCGGAAGTTGTGATTGCGCACTACGAAGAGCGCGCCGGGAAAGAACTTCTCGTATTGCAGGTGGCGCCCGGCGAATTCGGAGCCGACGATATCCCAAGCGACGCGGAAGAGCTTCATGCGCTCCACCGCATCCATCTGCGGCGTGTGCCAGTAGGTGCGGAAGAAGGCGGCGATCTCGGGATCGTCGAGAACAGAGGCGTCGGCCGGCATCTGGAACATGCCGCCGCCGCAGAGCTCGCGCACGCAGTCGACGACCGCCGAATAATTCTCGACGCCCCAGTTCAGCGCCGCATACATCATGCGTCGGTTGTAGGTGACGTAGCCGGGCGTCGGCCATTCCTCGGCGGCCTGGATCTGGCCCGCCACCATCCCGGCGAGCAGCGCCTCGAGCGAGGCGAGCCGTCCGAGCGTCTCGCGCACCGCCGGGACCTGGTCCGCCCCGGTCGCGGCGGCGATCCGGCTCGCGAGCCCGACCAGGAACTGCAGCTTCACCAGGTAGCGGATGTTTGACTGGTGATTGCCGTAGGCGTGCGCCGGCGTCTCGATGTAGAGGCCGCGCGAGAGAAGCGGGTCGTTATGAACGAAGACGCGCTCCCACGGGACCTTCACGTCGTCGAACATCACCATCGCGTCCGTCTCGTCGAAGCGCCAGGTGAGCGGCGCCTCGAACTCGGAGCGCGCGGTCGGCTCGAGCGGCTTGCGGGACCAGAGCGACAGGCCCGGCGTGTTGCAGGGCACCGCGAAGGTGATCGATTCCGCCTTCGCCTCCGGCGACAGCGGCAGGATGTTCCCGATCCAGACCTCGTCCGCGATGATGGCACCGGTCGCCAGCATCTTCATGCCGCGCACCACGACGCCGTCGTCGTCCTCGCGGACCACGCGGCAGCTCGGGGTGGGGATGTTCTGCTTCTGCCAGAAGTTCGGGTCGCGCGCCGCCTGGGGCGAGACGATCGCGTGCGCCGCGTAGACGTCGTTGCGGCGCATATGCTCGTAATAGCGGGTCACGTTGCCGGCGAAGCGCCCGAACAGCTCCGGCTTCAGGTTCATGCCGGTGACGAAGCTCGCGATGTAATCCGGCGAGCGGCCGAGCAGCCCGTAGCTCATCTCGGCGATCTTGCGGTGGCATTCGGTGCGGCGGACGAGGTCGTCGCGGCTGCGCGCCTTCAGGTAATAGGCGCTGAACCGCTCCCCGCCCTCCTCGAAGGACATCAGGTCCCTGTAGGCCGGGTCCGCCTTGAGATCGTAGATCTCGGCGATCGAATGGGCGGCGTTGCGGAAGGCCGGGTGACGCGTGACGTCGTCGATGCGTTCGCTCCCGACATAGACGACGCGCCCGTCCCGCAGGCCCTCGAGAAAGTCCTGGCCGGTCTTCAGCATGGCATGGCCCTCGGCGGCAGGCGCTCGGCGGTCAGAACTGGAAGCCGTAGCGCGGGTCGAAGATCTCGTCGGCGACGCCCGTGAAGCGGCCGTCGCAGTAAAGGAGCGGGCGCGCCTCGGGCGCCGAGCGCACCGTCAGGATGTCGCCGATCAGGATCGCATGCGTGCCAGCATCGATGAGCTCCGGGACGCGGCACTCGAAGGTCGCGGCGGCGTCCGCGAGGACCGGGAGGCCCTCCACCGCGCCGTCCCGCCAAACGCCAGCTGCGAAGCGATCCTCGGCCGAGCCGTCGAGCCCGGCGAAGCGCTCCGCGACCGCGAACTGGTTCTCGGCCAGCACGTTCACGGAGAGGAGCCGGCTTTCCCGGAAGGCCGCGAAGCTCGCGCCCCGCTGGTTGATGCAGGCGAGGAGACGCGGCGGCTCGGCCGAGAGCGAGCAGATCGCGGTCGCGGTCAGCCCCCAGCGCTCGTCCCCGAGGCGGGTGGCCAGGACGGTCACCGCACCCGCGAGCGCGCGCATGCCGCGCCGGAACGCGAGAAGGTCCGCGGCGCCGGGCGACGGATCGCGCGGCAGCGCATGCGCGAAGGCGCTCATCTCGGCGAGGGCGGCACGCCGGTCCATCGCCCCTCAGCCGCGCTTCGGCCGGCCGGAATTGACGTGCCCGCAGCTCTTGCAGACCTGGTTCTGCGGGTCGCCGTAATAGGCGTCGAAGATCGGCGGCATGTCGCGCTCGAGAAGCTCGATCTTCACGGTGCGCTCGAACAGGACGTCGTTGCAGGCCTCGCAATACCAGCGATGCGTGTCGAGGAGGTCGCCCTTGCGGATGCGCTCGACGATGATGCCGACGGTGTCAGGCCCGCGCATCGGCGCGTGCGGGACGTTGCCGGGCAGGAGGTAGATCGAGCCTTCGGTGAGCGCGATGTCGTGCGGCCGGCCCTCGTGCTGGATCCGGATCGTGACGTCGCCCTTCAGCTGGAAGAAGAACTCCTCCGTCGGGTTCACGTGATAATCCGTGCGGGCGTTCGGGCCGCCGACGACCGTCACCATGAAGTCGTCCTCGCGGAAGATCGTCTTCGCGCCGAGCGGCGGGCGCAGCTTGTCCGGGTTCTCGGCGATCCAGCGGAGCAGCGGGAAGGCGGCGGGCTTCTCGGCCTCCGGCTCCGGGGGAGCCTGCCTCAGGGCGGCTTGCGACATCGGTCTCCTCCTCAGGCCGCCTCGGCCCGATCCGGGGCGACGTGGTCCTTCGGGTCCCAGCCGGTCTTCTCGGCCAAGCCGAACTCGGTCGCCCATTGCACCGTATGCGAATCGAGCTCGGTGTGGAGCGTGTCGTTGAAGCGGTTGAGCCAGCCGAAGAGCGAGATCACCGCCACGATCTCGACGATCTGCTCGGTCGAGTAGTGGCGCTTGAGCCGCGTGAAGATCTCGTCCGTCGCGGCATTCGGCACGACGCTCGCGGCGCGCGCGAGGTCGAAGGCGGCGCGCTCGGCCTCCGTGAAGAGCGGGCTCGTCTCGTAATCCCAGATCGCGTTCAGCTTGTCGTCCGGCACGCCCCAGCGCGCCGCGCTCTGGATGTTGTGCGCCTGGCAGAACTGGCAGCCCGCCGTGCGGCTCGACATGTAGGCGACGAGGAACCGAAAGCCGCGGTCGAGCGTGCCCTCGTCCCGGATCACGGCCTTCGATAGGTCCATGAAGGCCTGCAGGATCGAGGGCCGGTGCCCGAGGATCAGGTAGCTGTTCGGGATGTAGCCGTTCGAGCGCTCGATGATGTCGAAGCGCTCTTTGAACTCGGGCGGCAGGGTGCCGGGATCGACCGTCTCAAGCCGCGCCATGACCCGTCTCCCTCTCGCATCCGGCCGAGATTAGGACGGCTTTTCGATGAGCAGGCTATTCTACTTCCGGCCTGAACCCTGACCGCTTGGTTATGGGTGAACATCGAGCTCGCGGGCGACCGCCCGGACGGCGGCGGCGAAGCGCTCGGCCGCGGGGGCGAGCGGGCGGTCTGCGCGCTGGAGCATTCCGGTGCGGGTGACCGGCAGGCCGAGCTCGACCGGCAGGCGCGCGAGAAGCCCACGCTCGACGTAGAAGCGCGCCGCCTCGCGCGGCAGCAGCGCCAAGAGGTCCGTCTCGCCGATGAGGCGATGGTTCGCGAGCGCCGACACCGATTCGACGGCGGGCCGCAAGGGCGCACGTCCGGCCGCCCGGAAAGCGAGGTCGAGATCCTGGCGCAGCATGGTCTGCGGCGAGGGGAGGATCCAATCGGCCGCGAGCGCCTCCTCGGGGTCGAGCGGGTCGCGCGCGAGAAGCGGGTGGCCCGACCGCGCGAGCACCCAGGTCGGCTCCCGGTAGAGCTCGACGACGGTCAGCCCTTCCCAGAGCTGCGCGTCCGGGACGCGTCCGAGCACGAGGTCGAGGTCGCCCGTGCGCAGGCGGGGCAAGAGGACGTCGAAGGTGCCTTCCGAGATGCTGACCGCGATGCCCCGATGGGAGGCGCGCAGATGCGCGATGCTTTTGGGCAGGAGCGCGGCCGCCGCCGTGAGCAGCGTGCCGACCCGAACCTGCCCTTCGAGACCGGTGCGCAAAGCCGAGAGGTCTTCGCCCAGATGACGCAGCTCGCCTAGGACCGCCCTGGCGCTGACCAGCACGCGCTCGCCGTAGGCCGTCGGCGCGGCGCCGCGCCGCGAGCGCTCGAAAAGGGTCAGCCCCAACCGGTCCTCGATCTCGCGCAGCATCTTGGTGGCGGCGGGCTGGCTGACGTTGAGCCGTGCGGCCGCTTTCGCGATGCTGCGTTCTTCGGCGACCACGACGAGGAAGCCGAGATGCCCGAGCTTGAGCCGGGTCTCGAGGAAGCGCTGCGAGACGGGTCCGGACTGGCCCGGACGGGCGGCGGGTTCGGGTTGTTCGGCGGCCATCGCGCCCGCATGGTCCAGGGCGCAAGCGCCGCGCGCAAGCCGAGCGTGGCGGCACGAGAGGAGCCCTCGCCATGCATCCCGTGACCATTCGGCCCGCCATCCGCGAGCGGGTGCTTGCCCGGCGCGGGCGCGTCCACCTCTTCGATCGGCTCGACCCGGCCCGCACGGCGCTCGCGGTCATCGACATGCAGGGCACGTTCTGCGCCGAGGGCGGACCCGCCGAGGTGCCGCTCTCCCGCGCCATCGTGCCGGCGATCAACCGGCTCACGGCCGGGCTGCGCCCGCTCGGCGTGCCGGTGATCTGGGTGCTGCACGCGAATGCGCGGCGGGACAGCGGGAGCGACTGGGACCTCTTCTTCGACCATTTCGTGCACGGCGACGTCCGGGCCCGGACGATCGAGAGCCTGGCGCCCGGCCGCCAGAGCGTCTGGTCCGATCTCGCCATCGGCCCCGCCGACGTGACGGTGCTGAAGAACCGCTACAGCGCGATGCTGCCCGGCGCGTCGGACCTCGAGACCGTGCTCGCGAAGCGGGGCGTGGACACGCTCCTGCTCGCCGGCACGAAGACGAATGTCTGCGTGGAATCGACCGCGCGCGACGCCATGATGCGCGGCTTCAAGGTCGTCGTGGTCGAGGATTGCTGCGCGGCGCTCTCCGACGACGAGCACCGGGCCGCGCTCGAGACCGTGATCCAGCAATTCGGGGACGTGATGACCGGGGACGAGGCGCTGGCGCGGCTTGCGCCGCAGCCGGGGCTCAGTGCCGGAAGTGGCGGTGTCCCGTGAACACCATGGCGAGCCCAGCCTCGTCCGCGGCCGCGATCACCTCGGCGTCCCGGACCGAGCCGCCCGGCTGAATGACCGCCGTGGCGCCCGCTTCCGCGGCGGCGAGCAGCCCGTCCGCGAAGGGAAAGAAGGCGTCCGACGCCACGACCGAGCCCTTGGCGAGGGTCTCGGCGAGGCCCGCCGCCTTCGCGGCCTCGGCCGCCTTCCAGGCCGCGATGCGGGAGGAATCGACCCGGGACATCTGACCGGCCCCGATCCCGACTGTCGCGCCGTCGCGGGCGTACACGATCGCGTTCGACTTCACATGCTTGGCGACCCGGAACGCGAAGCGGAGATCGGCGAGCTCGGTCGCGCTCGGGGCCCGGCGGGTCACGACCTTGAGCTCCATGTCGTCCACCACCGCCGCGTCGCGAGCCTGGGCGAGAAAGCCGCCCGCGACCGTGCGGACCGCGAGGCCAGGCGCGCGTGGATCCGGCAGGTCGCCCGCGAGAAGCAGGCGCAGGTTCTTCTTCGCGGCCACGATCGCGACGGCATCCTCGTCGGCATCCGGCGCGATAATCACCTCCGTGAAGATCTCGACGATCCGCCGCGCGGCCTCGGCGTCGAGACGCCGGTTCACCGCGACGATCCCGCCGAAGGCCGAGACAGGGTCGCAGCGCAGCGCCTTCTCGTAGGCCTCGGCGAGGGTCGCGCCCTCGGCGACTCCGCAGGGATTGGCGTGCTTGACGATGGCGACGGCGGCGGTCCGGGCCGGGTCGAACTCGGCCGCGCATTCATAAGCGGCGTCCGTGTCGTTGACGTTGTTGAAGGAGAGCGCCTTGCCCTGGACCTGGCGGGCCGTCGCGACCCCGGCCCGCGTCTCCGGCCCGCGATAGAAGGCGGCCGACTGGTGCGGATTCTCGCCGTAGCGCATCGCCTCGACGAGCGACCCTCCGATTGCGCGGTACGAAGGTGCCTCATCAGCGATCTCGCGCGCGAGCCAGTTCGAGATCGCGGCGTCGTAGGCGGCCGTGCGCGCATAGGCTTTCTGCGCCAGGCGGCGGCGCAGCGTCAGCGTCAACGCCTCGTAGGTTTGCAGGTCGGCGAGCACCGCCTCGTAATCGGCCCCGTCCACCACCACCGCGACGTCGGCGTGGTTCTTGGCGGCGGCCCGGATCATCGCGGGCCCGCCGATGTCGATGTTCTCCACGCATTCGTCATAGCCGCGGCCGGCCGCGACGGTCGCCTCGAACGGGTAGAGGTTCACGACCAGGAGGTCGATGCCGCCGATCCCGTGCGCCAGCATCGCGGCCTGGTGCTCCGGGTTAGAACGGATCGCCAGGAGCCCGCCGTGGACCGACGGATGAAGGGTCTTCACGCGCCCATCCATCATCTCCGGGTAGCCGGTGAGATCGGAGACGTCCCGGACGGGCAGCCCGGCTTCCGCGAGCCCCGCGCGCGTGCCGCCCGTCGAGACGAGCTCGACCCCACGCGCCGCGAGCGCCTGCGCGAACGGGACGAGCCCGGCCTTGTCGGACACGGACAGGAGGGCGCGGGAGACGCGGCGCAGGTCGGTGGGCATGGGAGGTCGGCGTGTGGGAAGGCCGGGGCGCTTACCACTGGAAGGGCCAGGCGCAAACGGCGCTCAGCCGCCGCGCCGCTCGAAGCGCCAGCGGACGCGAGGGCTGCGGTCGAGGGGCGAGGTCTCGTGGCGCAGCACCAGCTGGAGCGTCGGGCGCCAGCCGTCCGGGCCGCCGTGAAAGACGCTCTCCTCGAGCGCCAGCGTCCCGTCCTCGGCCGTGAAGGCCCAGGGCGGCCCGTTCGGCGGCAGAAGCAGCAGCGACGCTGCCGTCTCTCCGCGCGCGACCTTCACGAAGGGATGCAGGTGGAAACGAAGCGTCGCGTCCGCGGGCCGACGATCGTCGTCGCGCTCCGAGATCAGCCGATCCTCGCCGGCGAGGAGCCCGCCGCC
>JAFAPJ010000287.1 GCA_019247255.1 Methylobacteriaceae bacterium
TGGCCGAGATTGCTGTTCTTCTTCAGCACCGTCAGGGCGAGGATGAACACCAGGCATTGCGCATCGACGCGCCCCGCCTGCAGGGCCGCAGTCGCCTCGTCGGCGCTCTTCAGCCGGGTGATCTGCGCTTTCGGAGCAAGGCGGCTCACGACGGCGTCGTGGGACGAGCCGACATCCACCGCGATGCGGACCGCCGGATCGTTCAGCTCGGCCCAGCTCTTCGCCGGGAAGCCCTTCTTGGTCACGAAGCTGAAGGCGTTGGAGAAGACCGGCACCGAGAAGTCGACGACGAGCGCCCGCTTGGGGGTCGGGTTCAGGCCGAAGAACACGTCCGTCTTTCCGGCCTGCAGGTCGAGCACGGAATTGCCCCAGGTCGTCTCCACGATGTCGAGCTCGGCCTCGAGCTCGGTCGCGAGCGCCTTGCAGATGTCGATGTAGAAGCCCTTCCACTGCCCCGACGTCAGGTCCTTCTGGTAATAGGGCGCGCCGCCGTTCACCGCGCCGATGCGCAGCTTCTTCGTGCGCTGGACGCGCTCGAAGGTCGTCTCTCCGGGCGAGGTCTGGGCGGCGACCGGGGTGGCGGAAGCCGCGACCGCGGCGCCGACGAGCGACCCTGCGCCGACGAGCGACGCGATATCCCTGCGTGTCACCATTTGACCCGAACCCCCCATCCGTCCGCGCGCGACCGTCCTGCGCCCGACCGAATTCGCATCTTCCGGCAGCCGCGGCGAGCGCTTTTTGCGTCGCCTCGGACTCGCAGGTCGAGTCCCGGCCGGAGCCGCCCGGACGCGGCCGACCAGGCCGGCCATGCCTGCCGGCGCGCCGTCCCGTGGGATCCGACCCGGGCCTCCACGGCCGGAGAGCCGGCTTGCCGGACCTGGAACCGAGACGCTAGTACGCTGGCGTCGGTAACTACTGCTAGACGATGTCGCGCCACGCATCCGGACCGGTCCCCGATCCCTGGAACGCCGCCTGCCCGTCGCGGGCGCTTCTCGCTCTCGTCGGCGACAAGTGGGCGCTCCTCCTCCTCCCGGTTCTGGCGGAAGGGCCGAAGCGCAACGGCGAGCTCATCCGCCGGCTCGGCGGGGTCTCGCAGAAGATGCTGACCCAGACCTTGCGCGACCTGGAGCGCAACGGCCTCGTGCGCCGCCGCGACTACCAGGAGGTGCCGCCGCGCGTCGATTACGCCCTGACGCCTCTCGGTCAGTCGCTCGGCGCGGTCGTCGGAACGCTCGACCGCTGGGTGATCGACAATTTCCGGGAGGTCGAGAAGGCTCAGGCGGCTTTCGACGCCGCCGCCTGATCATCCTTCGCGGCGTGCACGCAGCGTCACGAGCGGCCGCCCGGCGAGGGTCGGGAGCCGTCGCCCGCGCGTGCGGTCGTTCCCGCCCGCGCGACAGCATCGGACGAAGCCGGTATGCAGCTCGTACCGGAGAGGCACGCCCACGGGCCGGGGCTTCCGTTTGTAGGCTTGGGAGCTTGACCTGACAGACCTCGTCCGCCGCGATCCGCCGCTCGTCCCGGCACCGCCGTCACCCAGCCTGAGGGCCGTTCCGTGAGCCCCGCCCTCAGCCCCGACGCCCCGGCGATCCCCGATCAAGTCGGCACCGGAAACATCGTCCGGCTCGCGACCGCGCAAGCGCTCGCCGGCGCGAACGCCACGGTCGTCTACGCGACCGGCGCCATCCTGGGCAGCACGCTGGCGCCGAACCCGAGCCTTGCCACGCTCCCGATCTCGATCTTCGTGGTCGGGATGGCGGCCTGCACCTTGCCGGCCGGCGCCATCGCCCGACGCTTCGGCCGCCGCGCGGCGTTCCTGGCCGGGACGGGCTGCGGCGTGCTGGTCGGGCTTCTGTCGGCGGTCGCGGTGGTGCTGGGCTCCTTCCCACTGTTCTGCCTCGGGACGTTCTTCGGCGGGGCGTATGCGGCCGTCGTCCTGTCCTTCCGGTTCGCGGCCGCCGACGGCGTCGCGCCGGCCCGGCGACCGCGGGCGTTGTCCGCCGTCATGGCGGGCGGCGTCTTCGCGGGCGTGATCGGGGCGCAGCTCGTCACGCACACGATGAACCTCTGGGCGCCCTATACCTTCGCGGCGACCTACCTGGCGCAGGCGGTCGTGGCCGCACTCCCCGCGCTCGTGCTCGTGGGCGTGCGTCTGCCGATGCCGAGCGCCCAGGAGCTTGCCGGCGGACGGCCCCTCGCCGCCATCGTCCGCCAGCCCCGCTTCGTCGCGGCCGTGATCTGCGGCGTGGTCTCCTACCTTCTCATGAACTTCCTCATGGCGTCGGCGCCGCTCGCCATGCACCTGTGCGGGCTGAGCCAGGAGGATGCCAATCTCGGCCTGCAATGGCACGTGGTCGCCATGTACGGGCCGAGCTTCGTCACCGGTCGGCTGATCGCCCGGTTCGGAGCGCCGCGCGTCGTGGCGACCGGGCTCGGCCTCACCGCCATCGCGGCCGGAATCGGTCTTCTCGGCATCC
>JAFAPJ010000186.1 GCA_019247255.1 Methylobacteriaceae bacterium
CCGCTCGGCTTCGAGGTCCTGGCCTTCCCGTGCAACCAGTTCGGCGGGCAGGAGCCGGGCACCGAAGACGAGATCGCGTCCTTCTGCCGGACCCGCTTCGACGTCAGCTTCGAGGTGCTGGCGAAGGTCGAGGTGAACGGACCCGCGGCCGACCCGCTCTGGCGCTTTCTCCGGACCGAGAAGCCGGGGCTGCTCGGAACTCCTGCGATCAAGTGGAACTTCACGAAGTTCCTGGTCGACCCTGCCGGGCGGGTCGTCAGCCGGCACGGCTCGCGAACCCCGCCCGAGGCGCTCGAACCCCCCATCCGGCGCATCCTGCCCCGCTGAGCGCCCGCTCTACCCGCGGGCGGCGCGAGGCGCTATCCGAACGACGACGGACGCTCCGGCGCCCGGATGCGACGGAGGCTCCCGTGGAATACCTGCACACGATGGTGCGCGTCACCGATCTCGACGCCTCGCTCGACTGGTACTGCAACAAGCTCGGCCTGCGGGAGGTCCGGCGCATGGACAGCGAGGCCGGGCGCTACACGCTCGTGTTCCTGGCGGCCCCGGGCGACGTCGAGGCCGCGAAAGCGACGAGCGCGCCGCTCGTCGAGCTCACCTACAACTGGGACCCGGAGACCTATTCGGGAGGCCGCAATTTCGGCCATCTCGCCTATCGGGTCGACGATATCTACGAGACCTGCCGCAAGCTGATGGAGACGGGCGTCACCATCAACCGGCCGCCGCGCGACGGCCGCATGGCCTTCGTGCGCTCGCCCGACAACATCTCGATCGAGCTTCTCCAGAAGGGTGACGCCAAGGCGCCGGCCGAGCCCTGGACCTCGATGCCGAATACCGGGACCTGGTAGCCGCGCCATGTACGCACTCGCTCTCCATGGCGGCGCCGGCGCCCGCCGCGGCCGGGATTACGCGGCCGAGATCGTCCACATGCGCGAGGTCGTCGAGCGGTCCCGCGACAGCCTGGCGGCCGGCGCCTCCGCGCTCGACGTCGCGGTCGCGGCCGTGCGCGAGCTCGAGGCCTCCGCCCTCTACGTGGCGGGCCGCGGCGCGTCGCCGAACACCGCCGGCGATTACGAGCTCGATGCCTGCCTGATGGATGGTGATACCGGTCTCACCGGCGCTGTCGCGGCGCTGCAGGGCTTCGCGAGCCCGATCGCCGTCGCCCGGGCCGTGATGGAGCGCACCCCGCATGTGCTCCTCGCGGGCGCGGGCGCCGCGGCTTTCGCCCGCGAAGCCGGGTGCGAGGCGATCCCCGACCCTGGGAGCTGGTTCAGGCCGGCCGGCCGGACCGAGACGAACCACCCGCCGCGCCGCCTCGCGCATGGCACGGTCGGATGCGTCGTGCGCGACGCGGCCGGACGGCTCGCGGCCGCGACCTCGACGGGCGGCGTCTTCGGCAAGCTGCCGGGCCGGGTCGGCGACAGCCCGATCGCAGGCGCCGGCGCCTGGGCGGACGAGCGCGTCGCCGTCTCGTCGACCGGCACGGGCGAGTTCTTCGTCCGCACGGCCGCGGCCGCGCAGGTCGCCCACCGCATGCGCTTCGCCGGGCAGGACCTCGCCTCGGCGGGCGGGGACGTCATCGACGAGATCGGGCGCCTCGGCGGCGATGGCGGGCTTATCGCGATCGACCGCGACGGCGCGATCGCCATGCCCTGGAACTCCGAGGGCATGAAACGCGCCGCGCTCTACCCCGACGGGCGGATCGTGTCCGAGGTGTTCTGAGGCGGCCGTGCCGCTCTCCTTCGCCTACGGGTCCAACATGGACCGGGCCGCGATGGCGACGCGCTGCCCGAGTTCTCGCCCGCTCGGGCCGGCGCGACTCCCAGGCTTCCGCCCCGTCATCATGGCGCAGGGCTGGCTGTCGGTCGTGCCGGACGCGCGCCGCGAGGTCTGGGGTCTCCTCTGGGAGGTCGCGCTCGCCGACATCGCGGCGCTCGATCGCTACGAGGAGGTCGGCGCCGGTCTCTACCGGAAGGTCTATCGGCCGGTGCTGACCGAGGGCGGGCCGCGGCGCGCGCTGATCTATCTCGGGCGCGACGCCGGGCCGGGCCGGGCCAATCCCGGCTACCTCGAGGGCGTGCTCGCCGCGGCGCGCGAGCTCGGGCTGCCGGCCAGCTACCTGCCTGATCTCGCGGCGCTCGCCGGGACCGGGCGGCCGTCGTCGGCTTGCCCCCCGGGGCGGATTGGGCCAGGGAACGCCGACGAGCGCCGCCACCCGGCCGTGCGTCCCATCGCCCACAGACCATGATCCAGCTGACCTTTCCCGACGGCGCCCGGCGCGAGTTCCCGGACGGCGCCACGGGCGGCGACGTCGCGTCCGCGATCTCGCCCTCGCTCCGCAAGCGCGCCATGGCCGTGAAGGTCGACGGAACCGTGCGCGACCTGACTTCCGCCGTGCCGGACGGCGCCACGATCGAGATCCTGACCCGCGACGCCCCGGACAGCCTCGAGCTCATCCGGCACGACGCCGCCCACGTCATGGCCGAAGCGGTGCAGGAGCTCTATCCCGGCACGCAGGTCACGATCGGGCCCGTCGTCGAGAACGGCTTCTATTACGATTTCGCCCGCCCGGAGCCCTTCCGTCCGGAGGACCTCGAGGCGATCGAGAAGCGCATGCGCGAGATCATCGCCCGCAACGCGCCGATCACCTGCGAGACCTGGTCGCGGGAGGAGGCGCGCCGCTTCTTCGGCGAGAAGGGCGAGACCTACAAGGTCGAGCTCGTCGACATGATCCCGGCCGATCAGGAGCTGAAGATCTACCGGCAGGGCGAGTGGCTCGACCTCTGCCGCGGCCCGCATGGCGCGGCGACCGGCGGGATCGGCCAGGCCTTCAAGCTCATGAAGGTCGCGGGCGCCTATTGGCGCGGCGACCCGAGCCGGCCGATGCTCCAGCGCATCTACGGCACGGCCTGGGCGAACGAGGCGGACCTCAAGGCCTACCTGCACCAGCTCGAGGAGGCCGAGCGCCGCGACCACCGCCGGCTCGGGCGCGAGATGGACCTGTTCCACTTCCAGGAGGAGGGGCCGGGCGTCGTCTTCTGGCACCCGAAGGGCTGGACGCTGTTCCAGGCGCTCATCGCCTATATGCGCCGGCGGCTCGCGGGCGATTACGCCGAGGTCAACGCGCCCCAGGTGCTCGACAAGTCGCTCTGGGAGACCTCGGGCCATTGGGGCTGGTACGCGGACAACATGTTCGCGGTGAAATCCGCCGCGGCCTTCATCCGGCCGAACGACCCGGAGGCGGACCAGCGCGTCTTCGCCCTGAAGCCGATGAACTGCCCGGGTCACGTGCAGATCTACAAGCAGGGGCTCAAATCCTACCGCGACCTGCCGGTTCGGCTCGCCGAGTTCGGCTCCGTCCACCGCTACGAGGCGTCGGGCGCGCTGCACGGGCTCATGCGCGTGCGCGCCTTCACGCAGGACGACGCGCACATCTTCTGCACGGAGGACCAGCTCGAGGCCGAGTGCCTCGCGATCAACGACCTGATGCTCTCCGTGTACCGCGATTTCGGCTTCGAGGAGGTCGTGGTGAAGCTCGCGACGCGCCCCGAGAAGCGGGTCGGCACTGACGCGATGTGGGACCACGCCGAGGGCATCCTCCGGCGCGTCCTGGACCGGATGGCCCGCGATTCGGGCGGGCGCATCAAGACGGGCGTCAACGAAGGGGAGGGGACCTTCTACGGTCCCAAATTCGAGTACACGCTGAAGGACGCGATCGGCCGCGACTGGCAATGCGGCACGACGCAGGTCGATTTCAACCTGCCGGAGCGCTTCGGCGCGTCCTATATCGCCTCGGACGGCGAGAAGCGGCAGCCTGTCATGGTGCACCGCGCGATCTGCGGCTCGCTCGAGCGCTTCCTCGGCATCCTGATCGAGAGCTATGCGGGGCATTTCCCGCTCTGGCTCGCGCCCGTTCAGGCGGTGGTCGCGACGATCACCTCCGAGGCCGACCCGTATGCCAGGGAGGTGCTGGCGGCGGCCCGTCGTGCGGGGCTGCGGGTCGAGGCCGATCTGCGCAACGAGAAGATCAACTACAAGGTGCGCGAGCACTCGCTCGCCAAAGTGCCGGTGCTCCTCGTCGTGGGTCGCCGCGAGGCGGAGGAGCGGCGGGTCTCGATCCGCCGTCTCGGCTCCGCCGACCAGACCGGGATGGGGCTCGACGAGGCGCTCGCGGCGCTGACCGCCGAGGCGGTCCCGCCCGACCTGCGGGACTGATCTCGAGCCTCCCGGTCCGCCTCTCAGCATGGCCGAGCTGTCGGCAAGCGGCGACCTCACGGTCGCGCGCGCCTATCGGCGCACGATCTGGACGATCGCGCTCGGACTGCTCGCCTTCGGGCTCGCGCAGGGGCTGTGGGCGCTCTCGATCGGGTCGCGCCAGCTCCTGAAGGACGCGACCGATTGGGTCTACGACGTCGCGCTCTACATGCTGGCGGCCCTCGTGTTCGGGCGAGGCGCCCGCGCCGAGCAGGCCTCGGCGCTCGCCATCGCGGCCATCCTGACGGTCGCCGGCCTGCACACGCTCTACGACCTCTGGGACAAGGTCCTGGAGCCCCGGACCATCGAGCCCTTCACGATCGGCTTCTCGGCCGTCTCGTCCGCGCTTCTCGGCTACCTGGTCGTCGCGCTGCTTCTGCGCTTTCGGCACGAGGCGAACCCGCTCATCCGGGCCACCTGGGTGTCGTCGCGCAACGAGGCGATCACGACGACCCTCTTCTCGCTCGCGACCTATCTGACCCGCACCGCGACAAGCCGGCTTCCCGAATACGGCCTCGACCTGTTCAGCTCGCTCATGCTTTTCCAGGCGGCTGGCGCCATCCTGCTGTCGACTTGGCGCGATCGGCGGGCCTCGCCCGCCGGCGTTGAACGAGCGTCCGATCGCCGATCGAGCGCATGACCGACGGAGCCGGGGTTCCGGACGCCGTGAGCCAGCCACCGAGGCGTGAGCCCGCGGGCCGGCGGTGCCGCAGCCCCGGCGGGGCGATCAGGGCAGGGTCAGCAGCGTGCCGAGCGCGCCGGGGTTCGGGTGGCGCCCGA
>JAFAPJ010000417.1 GCA_019247255.1 Methylobacteriaceae bacterium
GACCGGACGACAGACCTCGTCGAAACGGCGCTCGACGGCCTCCTCGACATCCTGCGCGGGGCCGTGCCGACGATCGTGCTCGACGTGCCGCACCATTGGGGCGCCTGGGTCAAGCGCGCGCTCGTCAGCTCGGACGAGATCGTCATCGTCGCCACCCCCGACCTCGCCTCGCTGCGCAACGCGAAAAACCTGTACGACGTCGTCAAGGCGGCCCGGCCCAACGACGCGCTGCCGCGGGTGGTGCTCAACCAGGTCGGCCTGCCCAAGCGGCCCGAGATACCGATCGCGGATTTCGCGAAGGCGCTCGGGACCGAGATCGCGGTCACGATCCCCCACGACGCGGCTCTGTTCGGCTCGGCCGCCAATAACGGCCAGATGGTCGCGGAGATCCAGGCCGGCGGCAAGGTCGCGGAGGCATTCACCGCGCTCGCCTCCGCCGTGACCGGCCGGGTCGAGCCGAAGCGCTCCCGCGGGGCGCTGCTCGAACCGATCATCGCGAAGCTCGGCCTGCGCAAGGCGTCCTGAGCCGCACTGGAGCTGATCACGCATGTTCGGCAAACGGTCCTTCCCCGGCGCACCCGCCCCGACGGCTCCCGCTCGCCCGGTCGCCAAGGAAGCGCCGCCCGCCGTGCCGGTGCTGTCCGAGCCGAACCTCAGGGCGCGCCCGGCCGAGCTCGGGCTGCAGCCGGCCTCGACGCAGGCCCCGAAATCCGAGGAATACTACGCGACGAAGAGCATGATCTTCGGCGCGCTGATCGAGGCGATCGACCTCGCCCAGCTCTCGCGTCTCGACGCCGACGCCGCGCGCGACGAGATCCGGGACATCGTCAGCGAGATCATCGCGCTCAAGAACGTCGTGATGTCGATCGCCGAGCAGGAAGAGCTGCTCGACGATATCTGCAACGACGTGCTCGGCTACGGGCCGCTCGAGCCGCTGCTCGCCCGCGACGACATCGCCGACATCATGGTGAACGGCTCCGGCAAGACGTACATCGAGGTCGCCGGCAAGATCCAGCTGACGGGCGTGCGCTTCCGCGACAACCAGCAGCTCATGAACATCTGCCAGCGGATCGTCAGCCAGGTCGGCCGGCGCGTCGACGAATCCTCGCCGATCTGCGACGCGCGTCTGCCCGACGGCTCGCGCGTGAACGTCATCGCGCCGCCGCTCGCGATCGACGGCCCGTCCCTCACCATCCGTAAGTTCAAGAAGGACAAGCTCACCCTCGATCAGCTCGTCCGCTTCGGCGCGATCTCGCCCGAGGGCGCGCGCGTGCTCGAGATCATCGGCCGCGTGCGCTGCAACGTGATTATCTCGGGCGGCACGGGCTCGGGAAAGACGACGCTCCTCAACTGCCTGACGCGCTACATCGACGAGGACGAGCGCGTGATCACCTGCGAGGACGCCGCCGAGCTCCAGCTCCAGCAGCCTCACGTGGTCCGGCTCGAGACCCGCCCGCCGAACCTCGAAGGGCAGGGCCAGGTCACCATGCGCGACCTCGTCCGTAACTGCCTCCGTATGCGTCCGGAGCGGATCATCGTGGGCGAGGTGCGCGGACCCGAGGCCTTCGATCTCCTGCAGGCCATGAACACGGGCCACGACGGCTCCATGGGCACGGTGCACTCGAACTCGCCGCGCGAGTGCCTGAGCCGAATCGAGTCGCTCATCACGATGGGCGGCTTCTCCCTGCCCTCCCGCACCATCAAGGAGATGATCGCGACCTCCGTCGACGTCATCATCCAGGCGGCGCGTCTGCGCGACGGCTCGCGCCGCATCACCCATGTCACCGAGGTGCTGGGCATGGAGGGCGACGTGATCACGACCCAGGACCTCGTGATCTACGACATCAACGGCGAGGACGCCTCCGGGCGGCTGCAGGGCGTGCATCGCTCGACCGGGATCGGCCGCCCGCGCTTCTGGGAGCGGGCCCGGTACTTCGGGGAGGAGGTCAGGCTCGCCAACGCGCTCGACGCGATGGAGGCCGCTGGCGAAGAGGAGCGCGCGGCGTGAGCGGCGCCCGCGCGGGGAGGCGGCCGTGAGCCTCGCGGAACTCGCGCCCATCGTCCTGGCGGCGCTCGCGGCGGGCGGCGTCGCCTACGTGTTCCTGTACCCGCTGCTCTCGGGCGACGCCCGGGCCGAGAAGCGGCAGAAGGCGCTCGTCTCGACGCCGGACCGCGCCAAGCAGAACGTCCAGACCGTCAACCGGCGCGACCAGGTCGCGCAGAGCCTGCGCGACCTCGAGCAGCGCGAGAAGACGCGCAACAAGGTCACGCTCGAGATGCGGCTGCGTCAGGCCGGCCTCTCCTGGACGAACGGGCGCTTCTACGCCGTCAGCGCCCTCGCGGGCGGCGGGCTCGCGCTCGCCCTCTTCGTGGTCTCGGGGAGCGTCCAGCTCGCGGGGCTCGGCCTCTTCGCGGGCGGCCTCGGCCTGCCCCGGTGGATCCTCGGCTGGCGCAAGAAGAAGCGCATCAATCGCTATCTCGAGGAGCTGCCGAACGCGATGGACGTCATCGTGCGCGGCATCCGCTCGGGCCTCCCGCTCAACGATTGCATGCGCATCGTGGCGAGCGAGTCCCAGGAGCCCGTGCGCTCCGAGTTCCGCTACATCATCGAGCAGCAGACGCTCGGCATCTCGCTCCCGGACGCGATCCAGAAGCTTTATGAGCGCGTGCCGGTGGCCGAATCGAACTTCTTCGCGATCGTGATCAGCATTCAGTCCAAGTCGGGCGGCAACCTCTCCGAAGCCCTCGGCAACCTGAGCCGCGTCCTGCGCGAGCGCAAGAAAATGAAGGGCAAGATCGCTGCGATGAGCATGGAGGCGAAGGCCTCCGCCGCCATCATCGGCGCGCTCCCCTTCATCGTGGCGCTGCTCACCTACGTGACCAGCCCCAGCTACATCGCGCTCCTCTGGCAGACGCCCGTGGGCCAGTTCATGCTCCTGGTCGGAGCGTTCTGGATGAGCCTCGGCATCATGGTCATGCGCAAGATGATCAATTTCGACTTCTGAGGCAGGTCGATGGTCGCTCTCGCTCTCCGCCTTACCGATCCGCAGGTCCTTGCGGCCCTGTTCGCCGCGATCGCGGCGGCCGCGACCGTCTGGACGCTCGCGGCGCCGCTGCTCGAGGGCAGCGGCCTCGACAAGCGCATGAAGGCGGTCTCGACGGAGCGGGAACGCATCCGCGCCCGCGAGCGGGAAAAGCTTCTGGGCGGCAAGGACAAGGTCAACCTGCGCCACGCCCCGAAGGCCTACATGAAGAACATCGTCGAGCGTTTCAAGCTCGGCGACTGGCTCGGCACGGAGACCGCCAAGCGCAACCTGGTGATGGCGGGCTTCCGGGGACCTCAGGCCGAGATCGCCTTCCTGTTCTTCCGGCTCGTGATGCCGATCGGGCTCAGCCTCGCCACGCTGTTCTTCGTCTTCGTGGTCGAGGATTTCGGCCAGCCGTTCATCGTCAAGATGGGCGCCGGCATCGCGGGCCTGTTCCTCGGCATCAAGAGCCCCGAGCTGTTTCTCAGGAACGTCACCCAGAAGCGGCAGCTCTCGATCAGACGGGCCTGGCCGGATGCGCTCGACCTCCTGCTGATCTGCGTCGAATCCGGCATGTCGATCGAGCAGGCCTTCCGGCGGGTGAGCCAGGAGGTGGGCACGCAATCCGTCGCGCTCGCCGAGGAGCTGACCCTCACGACGGCCGAGCTGTCGTACCTCTCCGAGCGGCGCCAGGCCTACGAGAACCTCGCGCAACGCACCGGCCTCGAGCCCGTGAAGGCGGTGGCGACCGCGCTCGTCCAGGCCGAGCGCTACGGCACCCCGCTCGGAACCGCCTTGCGCGTCCTCGCCCAGGAAAGCCGTGATCAGCGGATGACGGCGGCCGAGAAGAAGGCCGCCGCCCTCCCGCCGCAGCTCACCGTCCCGATGATCCTGTTCTTCCTGCCGGTCCTGTTCATCGTCATCATGACGCCGGCGCTGATCCAGGTGTTCGCGATCAAGTAGCCGCGGGACCCCCGTCCGCCGCCTGCGTCTCAGCCCTTGCTCCGTCTCAGCCCTTGGCCTCGACCGAAGCCTTTGGCACCGCCTCGTCCGTGAAGGCCTCGCGGTTGAAATAGCCGCGCACATGCGCCTCCCATTCGGGATCGGAAGACGGATCGTCCTGGCCGGTTCCGCGCAGCGGCGCGCGCCCGAGCTCCTCGTC
>JAFAPJ010000508.1 GCA_019247255.1 Methylobacteriaceae bacterium
GCACCTGAACTCGATCATCGCCCAGCGCTGCCCGAGCGCCATGACGATCGCCGAGGAATCCACCGCCTGGCCGGGCGTCACGCGGCCGCCGGAAGAAGGCGGTCTCGGCTTCGACTTCAAGTGGAACATGGGCTGGATGCACGACACCCTTTCCTACATGGAGGAAGATCCCGTCTATCGCCGCTACCACCACGGCAAGATGAGCTTCGGCATGGTCTATGCCTATTCCGAACGGTTCGTGCTGCCGCTGTCCCATGACGAGGTGGTCCATGGCAAGGGCTCGCTCCTCACCAAGATGGCGGGCGACGACTGGCAGAAATTCGCCAATCTCCGCGCGCTCTATGCGATGATGTGGGGCTATCCGGGCAAGAAGCTGCTCTTCATGGGCGGCGAGTTCGGCCAGGAGCGGGAATGGAACCACGACCGCTCGCTCGACTGGCATCTCACGGGCGACCCGCTGCATCGCGGCCTGCAGGCGCTGGTGCGCGACCTCAACGGTGCGATCCGGGCCCTCCCGGCGCTCTACGAGAAGGATTCGGAGGCGGCCGGCTTCCAGTGGCTCGTCGCGGACGACGCCGAGAACAGCGTCATTGCCTGGGCCCGGCGCGGGGACGATCCGGACCGGCCGGTCATCGTCGTCTCGAACTTCACGCCCGTGCCGCGGGAAGGCTATCGGATCGGCGTCCCGTGCCCGGGCTTCTACCGCGAGGTCGTGAACACGGACGCGGCCCTCTACGGCGGATCGAACATGGGCAATGGCGGCGGCGTCGCGGCCGAGGAGGCCGAGAGCCACGGGCAGGCCTATTCGCTGACGCTGACCCTGCCCCCGCTCGCGACCCTGATCCTCGCCCGGGCGGCCTGACCGTGCCGAAGCCCGTTCTCGACCTCTCGGGCCAGGTCGCGCTCGTCACGGGTGCGTCCTCCGGGATCGGGGCCGCGACCGCGAAGGCGCTCGGCGAGGCGGGAGCACGCGTCGCCGTGAACTATCGCGGCGACCGCGACGGCGCCGAACGCGTGGTCCGCGCCATAGAGGCGGCCGGCGGCGAAGCGCTCGCGGTCGAGGCCGACGTTTCGGACGAGAACGCCGTGGCCGAGCTCGTGGCCCGCACGATCCAGGCCTACGGCGACCTGCACATCCTCGTCGCCAATGCCGGGCTGCAGAAGGACGCGCCGGCCGAGAGCATGACGCTCGCCGACTGGAACACGGTGATCGGCGTGAATCTGACCGGTCAGTTCCTCTGCTGCCGCGAGGCGATCCGTCATTTCCTCGAACGCGGCCCGCAGCCTTCCCTGTCGCGCGCCGCGGGCAAGATCATCTGCATGTCCTCCGTCCACCAGGTGATCCCCTGGGCCGGGCATGTGAACTACGCGGCCTCCAAGGGCGGCATCATGCTGATGATGCAGACGCTCGCGCAGGAATTCGCGAACAGGAAGGTCCGGGTGAATGCGATCTGCCCGGGCGCCATCAAGACCCCGATCAACAAGGAGGCCTGGGGGACGCCGGAGGCGCTGGAGAAGCTCCTGCGGCTCATCCCCTACGGCCGGGTCGGCGAGCCGGAGGACGTGGCGAACGCGGTCGTGTGGCTCGCCTCGGACCTGTCGGATTACGTCACGGGCGCGAGCCTCTTCGTCGACGGCGCGATGACGCTCTATCCGGAGTTCCGCGACGGCGGCTGAGGCGTCGGCGCCGGTTCGGCCGCGACCGAAGCCTGGGCAGAGGCGGAACAGACGAACCGCCGAGCCATTGGCGCTTCCGTGGAGGGCGGGATCGCGATGGCGGCAGCGCAGGGCGTGGAGGCGGGCGCGGCAAGGCAGGACGCCCTCGTCGAGACGGACATACCGGCCCGGCTCGACAGCCTCACCTGGAACCGCTTCCACACGCTCGTCATCGTGGCGCTCGGCATCACCTGGATCCTGGACGGGCTCGAGGTCACGCTCGCAGGCGCGCTCTCCGGCGCCTTGAAGGAGAGCCCGGCGTTCCGCTTCTCCAACACGGATATCGGGATCGCCGGGACGGCCTACCTGATCGGGGCGGTGATCGGCGCGGTCGGCTTCGGGTGGCTGACCGACCGCTGGGGGCGCAAGAAGCTCTTCTTCATCACGCTCGCGCTCTACCTCACGGCGACGCTGCTGACGGCCTTCTCCTGGAGTCTCTGGAGCTTCGTGGCCTTCCGGTTCCTCACGGGCGCAGGGATCGGCGGCGAGTACACAGCCATCAACTCGACCATCCAGGAATTCGTGCCGGCGCGCTATCGCGGGCGCATCGACCTCATCGTCAACGGCTCCTTCTGGGTCGGGGCGGCGCTCGGAGCCTTGGGCTCGGTCGTGCTTCTCGATCCGCGCCTCTTCGGCCTCGATCTCGGCTGGCGCGTCTGCTTCGGCATCGGGGCCGGTCTCGGCCTCGGCATCCTGCTGCTGCGCACCTGGGTGCCGGAAAGCCCGCGCTGGCTCGCCACCCACGGCCGCCCCGCGGAGGGCGAGGCGATCGTCGCCGACATCGAGCGTCACGCGATCGGCCATGACCAGGGGCGGGCGCACCTGCCGCGGACGAAGCTCAGGGCCCGCGCCTCCACCCCGCTCCGGGAAGTGTTCGATACGCTGTTTCGCTTGCACCGGCGGCGCGCGCTCGTCGGTCTCACGCTGATGGGCGCGCAGGCCTTCTTCTACAACGCGGTGTTCTTCACCTACGCGCTCGTGCTGACCGACTTCTACGGCGTGGGGGCCGACAAGGTCGGCCTCTACATCTTGCCCTTCGCGGCCGGAAACTTCCTCGGCCCCGTCCTTCTCGGGCCGCTCTTCGACACGGTCGGGCGGCGGCCGATGATCGCCTCGACCTATGTCCTGTCCGGGCTTCTCCTCGCGGTCAGCGGCTGGATGTTCCAGGCGGGGCTGCTCTCGGCGACGGGACAGACGATCGCCTGGATGGTCGTGTTCTTCTTCGCGTCCGCTGCGGCGGGCTCGGCCTATCTCACGGTCGGCGAGACCTTCCCGCTCGAGATCCGGGCGCTCGCCATCGCGGTCTTCTACGCGATCGGCACGGGGGTCGGCGGTGCCGCGGGCCCCATCCTCTTCGGCTCGCTCGTCGAGAGCGGATCGCGTCCCGCGGTGTTCGGCGGCTACCTCGCCGGCAGCGCCGTCATGATCGGGGCCGGGCTCGTTCAGTGGATCTGGGGGGTCGCGAGCGAGGGCCGGTCGCTCGAGGACATCGCGACCCCGCTCTCGGCCGTCGAGGCGCCGGCCCGGTAGGACGCTCAAGAAAACGGCCGCATCCCGAGGGATGCGGCCGCAGTCGAGGGAGAACGCTCAAGGAGAGAAGCAGCAAGGCATCAGCCTCGCTACATGGGGAGCGTGATCCTGCGTGCGCCGGCGCGCAACGGCCCGGCCCCGCCGCCCTGCCTGATCTGACGTCAACTCTCGATGAAGTTTCGGCTCTCTGCCCGCGCGACGGGCAACCTCGGTCAGCTCGCCAGCCGACCGATCGCCAAGGCGAGGCCTTGCGCGCGCGGCACCAGGCTCCCGACCTCGAGATACTCGTCCGGCGTATGCGCTTTGCCGCCGACCGGTCCGACCGCGCAGACCGTCGGGCAGCCGACCCCGGAGGTGAACCCCGAATCGGCGCAGCCGCCCGAATACTCGCCCTCGACCGCGAGGCCGACCGAGCCCATCGCGGCCTGGTACGCCTCGAAGAGCTCGCGCGAGGCCTCGTCCTGGACGAGCGGCGCGAACTCACCCTTGATCTCCAGCGCCGCGCTCGTACCCGCCACGGTCGAGGCGTTGACGATCTCCTCGATCATCACCATCGCGGCCGCGCGCTGGGGTGGCTCGCGGTAGCGCAGGTCGATCGCCATGCGGGCCGACGGCGCGACCGTGTTGACCGATTGCCCGCCGCTGACGAGACCGACGTTCAGCGTGACCCCGGCCTCGACGTCGGTCACGGCCGCGAGCCGCACGATCTTGTGCGCCATCTCGGTGATCGCGCTGATCCCGTCCTGGAACGCGCCGCCCGAATGTGCGGCCTTGCCGGTGACCTCGCATTCCATGAACACGCCGCCCTT
>JAFAPJ010000612.1 GCA_019247255.1 Methylobacteriaceae bacterium
TCCATGGTTTACGGCTTCATGCAGCAGACGGGCGGGACGGTGCGCATCGAGAGCACGCCCGGGCTCGGCACGACGGCACGCCTTCTTGTCCCGGTCGCCGAGGCGGCCGCGGGCTTCATCGACGTCGCGGATCTGGACCCGACGGAGGAGGAGGGGGCTGGATACAGCCGCGACGTGAACGATCGGTCTGTGACGGTTCTCCTGGTCGAGGATCAGGAGGAGGTTGGCGACCTCGCGGAAGCGATCCTCACGGATATCGGCTGCACGGTCCTGCGGGCGGCCGACGGGCGGGGCGCGCTCGGCGTGCTCGCCGAGGGCGACCGGATGGGACGGCGGATCGACCTTCTCCTGAGCGACGTCGTCATGCCGGGCGGGCTCAGCGGGTTCGAGCTGGCGGAGGAGGCGAGGCGGCTTCGCCCGCATCTCAAGGTCCTGCTGACCACCGGTTACGCCCATGCGGCGCGGGGGGTCGGGGAGAGCGACTTCCCGCTTCTCGACAAGCCGTACCGCCGCGCCGATCTCGTCGCCAAGGTGCGCGAGATCCTGGACGCGTCGGCGGGGCCCGTGGTGCCGGTCCGCCTGGTCGCGCGTTGAGCGACGCGGGGCAGGATCGCCCGGGCACCTCACGAGAGAAGGAACGGTCCGCGTGAGCGACGAACACGAGAACCCGCCTTTCAGCGGCGAGGGGCAGCCGCAGGCGCGCGCCGAGGACCTCGTCTCGGGCCAGGGTCAAAGCCGCGGCGTGCCGGCCCAGGGTCAGCTCGACCCGAGCGGCCACTCGCCAACGGGTGGTCCGGGCGTCATGCACTGGCAAGGCGGCACCATCACGCGCGCCGGCCTCGACGATCGCGGGGACGTGTTCTTCGCGGCGATCGAGATGACCCGGATGCCCATGATCCTCACGGACCCCAACATCCCGGACAATCCGATCGCCTTCGCGAACCGCGCCTTCCAGGACCTCACGGGTTACACGGAAGAGGAGATCCTGGGGCGCAACTGCCGCTTCCTCCAGGGCGCCCAGACCGATCGCGAAGCCGTGCGCGAATTGCGCGAGGCGGTCGCCGAGCAGCGCGCGATCGCGCTCGAGATCCTGAACTACAAGCGGGACGGCACACCGTTCTGGAACGGCGTCTTCATCGGTCCCGTCTACGACAGCGAGGGCAAGCTCCTCTACTTCTTCGCCTCGCAGCTCGACGTCACGCGCCGACGGACCTCCGAGGCCGCCTTCCGGCAGGCGCAGAAGATGGAATCGATCGGGCAGCTCACGGCCGGGCTCGCCCATGACTTCAACAACTTGCTCCAGATCATCGCGGGCAATCTCGAGTCGATCGCCGACGAGCCGCTGACCGAGCGCCAGACGCGCGCGCTCGACAAGGCGATGCGCTCGACCGATCGGGGCTCGCGGCTGACGAAGCAGCTCCTCGCCTTCGCCAGGAAGACGCGGCTCGAGCCGAAGCCCACGAACCTGAACACGGTGTTCGTCGAGCTCGGCGACATGCTCGAATCGACCCTCGGCCAGCATGTGGCCCTGAAACTCGATCTGAAGCCGCGGCTGCCGACGACGCTCGTCGACCCGGTCCATCTCGAGATGGCGCTCCTCAACGTGCTCATCAACGCGCGCGACGCCATGCCGACAGGCGGCACGGTCACGGCCTCGACCTCGGCTCTCCAGCTCGGCCCCAGCGTCGACAACCCGCAGCTGAACCCGGGCGAATACGTGGCGATCTCGATCCGGGACGAGGGGGAGGGCATGCCCGCTCACGTGCTCGAGCGGGCGGTGGAGCCGTTCTTCACGACGAAGGAGGTCGGCAAGGGGACCGGGCTCGGCCTCGCCATGGTCCACGGGTTCGTGCAGCAATCGCGCGGCAAGCTCGAAATCGAGAGCAGGCCCGGAGCCGGCACGACGGTGCGGATGCTGTTTCCGGCCGCGGGCGCGATCCCGGCCCGGCCCGAGCTCGCGGGGCCAAGGGGGGCGGCCGCGGACACCTCCAACGTGCGGGAGCCCGGGCGGGTCGAGACGATCCTGATCGTCGAGGATTCGGACGACGTGCTCGAGCTCGCCGCGAACCACCTCATGAAGCTCGGCTACGCGGTCCTCGTCGCCCGCAGCGGCGAGGAGGCGCTCGAAGTCTATTCGGCGGCCGGCGGCACGATCGACCTCCTGTTCACGGACGTGGTCATGCCGGGCGGCATCAACGGCCTGGTTCTCGCCGGACGTCTGCGCGGCCTGCAGCCAAACCTGCCGATCCTGCTCACGACCGGGTACAACGACGAGCTGGTGCTCGAAGGGCCGGGCGCCCCCGGCATGGACGTCATCGGCAAGCCCTACCGGCGTTCCGAGCTTGGGGACCGGATCCGGGCGGCGCTGAACCGCCGCGACCGCGAGCCGGAGACCCGCCGCCCGCCGCGCCAGCCTCACCCCGCCGCGGAAGCGTGACCGCTCGGGCAGCGCCGCCGCGCCAGGCGGCGGTTGCCCCCGCGCGGGCGATGTGAGACGCGGCCCCGCGCCGCGAGCCCGAGCGGCCCCGCTTCAGGTGACCCCGTGTCCCATCCCGTTTCGCCGCTGGCGCCCGCGCATCTCCCGATCCTGCCGGCCATCCCGGGCGTGCGCCTTGCGACGGCCGAAGCCGGCATCCGCTACAAGGGGCGCACCGACGTGCTCCTCGCGCTCCTCGACCCCGGTACGGAGGTCGCCGGGGTCTTCACGCGTTCGCGCTGCCCGTCTGCGCCCGTCGAATGGTGCCGTGAGCGGCTGCCCGGCGGGCAGGCCCGCGCGCTGGTGGTCAACTCGGGCAACGCCAACGCCTTCACCGGCCTGAAGGGCCGCGAGGCCGTGGCGCTCACGGCTGGCATCGCGGCCGAGGCGGCGGCCTGCCGGCCGGAGGAGGTCTTCCTCGCCTCGACGGGCGTGATCGGGGAGCCGCTCGACGCGCGCAAGTTCGCGGGCGTGCTCGATCGTTGCGCGGCCGGCGCGACCCCCGACGCGTGGCCCGACGCCGCCCGCGCCATCATGACGACGGACACCTGCCCGAAGCTCGCGACGCGCCGGGTGCGGATCGGCGATGTCGAGGTCACGCTGAACGGCATCGCCAAAGGGGCCGGCATGATCGCGCCCGACATGGCCACCATGCTCGCCTTCGTGTTCACGGACGCCGCGGTCGCGGCGCCCGCGCTCGGCGCGATGCTGGCGCGGGGGACGGAGACCAGCTTCAACTGCGTCACGGTCGACGGCGATACCTCGACCTCCGACACGCTCCTCCTGTTCGCGACGGGCCGCGCCGGCAACGTTCGTGTCGAGCGCGCCGACGATCCGGCGGCCGAGCCCTTCCGGCGGGCGCTCGACGAGCTCCTCGTCGAGCTTGCCCAGCTCGTCGCCCGCGATGGGGAGGGGGCCCGCAAGTTCGTGACCGTCGAGATCGAGGGTGCGGAGAGCGACCGCTCAGCTCACCGGATCGCGATGTCCGTCGCGAACTCGCCTCTCGTGAAGACCGCGATCGCCGGCGAGGACGCGAATTGGGGCCGGGTCGTCATGGCGGTCGGCAAGGCGGGCGAGCCCGCCGATCGCGACCGGCTCGCGATCTGGTTCGGCGATGTCCGGGTCGCGGCCGAGGGCGCGCGCGACCCCGGCTACGACGAGGCGGCGGCGACCGCCGCCATGAAAAAGGACGAGATCCGCCTCAAGGTCGATCTCGGGATCGGGCCCGGACGGGCGCGGGTGTGGACCTGCGACCTGACGAAAGCCTATGTCGAGATCAACGGGGATTATCGGTCGTGAGTCGCTGGGGCGCCTCTGTCGTATTGCTGATGCTCTGGGCCGTTCCGGCGGCGGAGGCGGGCGAAGCCGCGGCCGCGACGACCGGCGCGACGCAGCCCGCGCCGCGCGTGGGCGCCCCCGACCTGACGCTTCCGCCCCTGCCGTCCGTCGAGATCGAGGCGCCGCCGGTCCGGGCGACCGAGCTGCCGATTGATCGGCGCGAGCTCAAGGTCCGGGCGCGGCCGGCCCCCGCGCCGGCCCTGCGGGCCAACGAGGCGGAAGCGGAGGACGGGCCGGCGGTCCGGCCGGGCAAGCTCGCTCCGGCGCCCGCGCCGCTGCCGGGCCCTCTCCAGAAGAGCCGCACCGTCGCGCCGCGGACGGGCTCGCCCGACCTTCAGGTGAACGTGGACGACCGCACTTCGATCGGCGTCTTCGGGGAAGCCGGCCAGATCCAGCGCGAGGACATCCGCACGAACACGGTGCGCCAGACCCGGGACGTCGGGGCCGGAGTCACGCTGCAGTACAAGTTCGGGCAGTGACCCGGTTGCTCCTCGTGGTCGCGGTCGCGCTGATCGACCCCGACCGGAGGATCCTTCTCGCGCGAAGGCCGCCCGGCAAAGAGCTCGCGGGATTGTGGGAATTCCCGGGCGGCAAGGTCGAGCCCGGTGAGCGGCCCGAGGCGACGCTGATCCGGGAGCTGCGTGAGGAGCTTGGCATCGCGGTGGCCGAGCCTTGCCTCGCGCCGCTCACCTTCGCGAGCCACGCCTACGACGACTTCCACCTCCTGATGCCGCTCTATGCCTGCCGGCGCTGGGACGGGTTCGTGCAGCCGCTCGAAGGGCAGGGGCTCGCCTGGGTTCGGCCGGGCGACCTGCGCTCCTACCCGATGCCGCCCGCCGACGGCCCGCTCATCCCGCCGCTCGTGGAGCTGCTCGCGGGGTGAGAGCCGGGGAGCGGGAGCCGCTACGCGCCCTTTTTCTTGGCCTTTCGCGCTTCCATGTAGCGCCGGAGCACGGCGTTCATGCGGGTCTGGTAGCCGCGGCCGTCTTCCTTGGTCCGCCCTTAGCTGCCCTGCCTGGCATGACCGAGCGTTAAACCCTGAGCGCTTCCAGCGCCGCGCGGGTCGCGTCGGGGATCGCGGTCGGGCGGCCGGTCGCGCGGTCGACGTAGACGTGGGTAAAGCGGCCGTAGGCGGCCGCGAGCGCGGCGCCGGCCCGGAAGATGCCGATCCGGTATTGGACGGAGGAGCGGCCGATCTCGGCCACCGCGAGCGCGGTCTCGATCGTTTCCGGAAAGGAGACCGGCTCGAAGAAGGTGCAGCTCGTCTCCGCGACGAGCCCGGTCACGGGGCTCCGCTCGAGGTCGAGGAGCCCGGCCTCGATCAGGTGCGCGTTCACGGCCGTGTCGAAATACGAGTAGTAGACGACGTTGTTGACGTGGCGGTAGGCGTCGTTGTCCATCCAGCGGGTCTGGAGGGGGCGGAACAGCTTGAAGGCGTCCCGCCCCGGCCGCGCCTGGCGCTCCGCCACTCAGGTCCGCTCCTCGATCGCGTCGACCTGGTTGCCGTAGAAGGCGAGGTGGCCGGCGATGGCCGCGACCTCGGCCCGGGGCGTCTCGTAGCTCCAGGCGCCGTCGCGCTGCTCGAGCCCGCCGGCCGTGATCGTGAAATAGCTCGCGTCGCCCTTGTAGGGGCAATGCGTGCGCCGGGCGGTCGGCGCGAACAGGTCCATCTGCACGTCTGCCCGCGGAATGTACTGGACGGGCGGATAGTTCGCTTCCTTGAGCGTCAGCGCGTTCGTGGTCTCGGCCACGATGACGCCGCCGACGACGACGCGCACGCGATGCGGGTTCGGGGTCACGGTGATCGGGTGATCGTCCGCCATAGCTTCCTCCTCGTTCAGGGCGCCTCGCGCCGGCCGAGCGCGTCGGCGAGACGCACCGTAGCTGAGCCCGGCTTCAGGGGCTTCGGCTGGCTCTCGTGCGGCGCCCAGCCGGACAGCCAGGCGAGCTCGAAGGTCGCCCGGACACGCCCGTCCGGATCGGCATAGCGCTCCGCGTAGATCGCCGCCATGCGCATCAGCGTCCCCCGCTGCAGAAAGGTGCGCCGGCGCTCCGCGAGCGGGTTCGCGAAGCCCATGGCGCGCAGGTCGGCGAGGAGGCCGAGCGGGTTCGCGTAGCGCACCGTCACCGGCTCGAGATCGGCGACCGGAAGGGCGAAGCCTGCCCGCTGCAGGAGCGTGCCGAGCGAGCGGATTTCCGCGAAGGGCGCGACGCGCGGGCTCGCCCCGCCTTCGCGCTCGCTTTCCGCCGCCGCGAAGGCGTCGCGCAGCTCGCGCAGGCTGTCGCCGGCGAGGAGGCAACCGAGGAAAAGGCCGTCCGGCCGGAGCGCCTGCCGGATCTGCAGGAGCGCGCCCGGCAGGTCGTTCGCGGCCTGAAGCGCGAGAAGCGAGGTCGCGAGGTCGAGACTCGCGGGTGCAAGCGGTACGGCCTCGAGATCCGCGACCGCGTCCGGCCGAGCGCCGCCCGCGACGGGCGCGAGGCGGACCACGCGCTCGACCTGGCCGCTTGCCTGCAGCGCGTCCGCGGCCGCTCCCGTCGGCGTGCCGAGATCGGCCGCGAGCGGGAAGCGCCGCGCGACCGTCGAGAGGCGAAGCCCGAGGTCCTCCGCGGCCCGGGCCAGGAGGAAATCGGCGAAGCCGCGGCCCCCGTGCGCCCGCGCGAGCCGCCGGCGCACGAGGGCGCGGTCGAAGAGGCGCGGGGCGGGGCCATCCATGGCGGGCCCTATCGCGCCGTTGAGGCCGGCCGCCAAGGGTGCGAGAAGGCGCGGGGTTCGAGGGAAACCGGTGGACGGAGCCGAGAGCGAGCCGGCGGGATCGGGATGGGCGAGCCGCCTCGGCGCGCTCGCGGGCCGCGCAGGGCGCGCCGTTCTCGGGCTCGTCTACCCGCCGGGCTGCATCGTGTGCGGGGCCGCGACGGAGCCCGCGCACGTGTTGTGCGCGCGCTGCTGGGCGCGGGTCCGCTTCATCGAGCGGCCGTTCTGCGAACGGCTGGGCACGCCCTTCGCGGTCGATCTCGGGGTCCCGCTCGTCTCGCCGGCGGCGGCGGCCGACCCGCCCGTCTTCGACCGGGCCCGCGCCGTCGCGCGCTACGACGAGGTGACGCGGCTCCTCGTCCAGAAGCTGAAATATGGCGACCGGCTCGACCTCGCCCCGGCGCTCGGCCGGATGATGGTCCGGGCCGGGGCCGAGCTCGCGCGCGACGCCGACGCGATCGTGCCCGTGCCGCTCCACCCGACCCGGCTCTGGTGGCGGCGCTTCAACCAGGCGATGGAGCTGGCGCGGCCCGTTGCACAGGCCTGCGGCCGCCCCTGCGAGCCCGCGCTCCTCGCCCGCGTGAAGCGGACCCGCCCCCAGGTCGGTCTGACCCGGCCGCAGCGCGGCGAGAACCTGCAGGGCGCGTTCCGCGTGCCGGACGCCATGCGCCCCGCCCTCAAGGGACGCCGCATCCTCCTCGTCGACGACGTCCTGACGACGGGCGCGACCGCGAACGCGGCCGCGCGAGCGCTCCTCCGAGGCGGCGCGAGCGCCGTCGACGTCCTCGCCTTCGCGCGCGTCGTGACGGCCGCGTGACGTTGGCGGCGCGGCCCCGGCGCGCTACATCGGCATGACGGAGGAGCTCGCATGGCGCCCGTCACCATCTACACCAAGGCCTGGTGCCCGTATTGCTCGGCCGCGAAGGAGCTCTTGTCCGACAAGGGCGTGCCCTTCACCGAGATCGAGATCACGGGGAACGCCGCGGAGCGGGCCGAGATGATGACGCGCTCCGGCGGACGCACGACCGTGCCGCAGATCTTCGTCGGCGAGCGGCATGTCGGAGGTTGCGACGACCTCTACGCGCTCGAGCGTGCCGGCGGGCTCGACCCGCTCCTCGCGGCTGCCTGAGGGAGACCGTCATGACCGCCGACCGGAGCTTCGTGGCCGCCTGCGCCACCATGCGCTCGACCCGCGACCCGCTCACCAACCGCGACGCGGCCGTCCGCCTCGTCCGCGAGGCCGCGGATGCGGGCGCCGATCTCGTCCAGACGCCCGAGATGACCTCGCTCGTCGAGCGGAGCCGCGAGGCCCTGTTCGCGAAGGTGGCGCCCGAGGAGCGCGACCCGACGCTCGCGGGCCTGCGTGAGGTCGCACGCGAGCGCGGGGTTGTGGTCCATGTCGGCTCGCTCGCCGTTCGCAACGGCGACAAGATCGCCAACCGGGCCTTCGTGATCGATCGCGAGGGCGAGATCGTGGCGCGCTACGACAAGATCCACCTGTTCGACGTCGACCTGCCGAACGGCGAATCCTGGCGGGAATCCGCGACCTATACCGGCGGTGGCGAGGCCGTGGTCGCGCCGACGCCCTGGGGGCCGCTCGGCGTCACGATCTGCTACGACGTACGTTTCCCGGCGCTCTACCGGGCGCTGGCCGAGGCCGGAGCCATCATGCTCTCGGCGCCCGCCTGCTTCACCCGGCAGACCGGCGAGGCGCATTGGCACGTGCTGCACCGGGCGCGCGCGATCGAGACCGGCTCCTTCATGATCTCGGCCGCGCAGGGCGGCCTCCACGAGGACGGGCGCGAGACCTTCGGGCACTCGCTAATCGTCGATCCGTGGGGGCGGTTACTCGCCGAGAGCGGCGCGGAGCCGGGCCTGGTCCTCGCCCGGATCGATCCTGCCCTGGCGGCCGACGCGCGGGGCCGCATTCCGGCCTTGCGGCACGCACGGCCGTTCCGCGTCGCGCACGGAGCCGACAGCGTGCCGCGACGGCTTGACGCTGCCGAGTAGGGCGTGGTGACGGCGCGGTCATTGCTTATCTGACAGGATGATGACAGCCGTCTCGGCTGCCTGAGCCTGACCCGATGATCCGCTACGCCCTGGCCTGCACCGACGGTCACGACTTCGAATCCTGGTTTCCGTCGAGCGCGTCCTACGACATGCAGGCGGAGCGGGGGCTCGTGTCGTGCCCGGTCTGCGGCTCGGCGAAGGTCGCCAAGCGGCTGATGGCGCCCGCGGTCGCGGCCGGTCGGGGAGCCGCGCGCGAGCCTGCTGCAGCCGACGGGCGCGAGACCGGGACGCCAACCGCCGCGCCGGGCCAGCCGATCGTCGCGCCGCCGCAACCGGTCGCGCTCCTCTCCGAGAAGGAGCAGGCGATCCGCGCGATGCTGCGAGCGGTGCGCGAGCACGTGACCAGGACGGCGGATTACGTCGGCCCGACCTTCGCCGAGGAGGCGCGGCGCATGCATTACGGCGAGATCGAGCACCGGTCGATCTACGGCGAGGCGAGCCCGGTCGAGGTGCAGGCGCTCGCGGAGGAGGGGATCGAGTTCCAGCCGCTTCCCGTCGTGCCGGACGACCGGAACTGAGCGCGCGGCCGCGGCATGATCCGGCCGTGGCGACCTTCTTCACCTCCGACCATCATTTCGGCGACCATCGCCGCCTCGCGATCGACCAGCGTCCCTTCGGGTCCGTCGCGGAGCAGGACCGGGAGATGGCGGCGCGCTGGAACGCGACGGTTTCGCCGACCGACACCGTCTGGCACCTCGGCGACCTCACGCGCCATCGCGACCCCGCCCGGGTCGATGCGCTCCTGTCCGGCCTGTCCGGCGTGAAGCATCTCGTCTCCGGCAACAACGACGGACCCGCGACCCTCGCCTGGTCCGGCTGGGCGAGCGTCGCGGCCTACGCCGAGATCGAGGTGGACGGCTACGCGCTCGTTCTCTGCCACTACGCCTTCCGGACCTGGAACGGCATGGCGCGGGGCGCGATCGACCTGCACGGCCACAGCCACGGGAGGCTCGCTCCGATTCGGCGCCAGGTCGACGTCGGGGTTGACGCCTGGGATTTTCGGCCCGTCACCCTGGCCGAGGCGATTGAGCGGTCGAGGATGCGCGGTCGGCAGCGTCAGCGCGGTTGAGCGGCTCGGCCTTGCGGGCCCGAGGCGGGCCGGTTATCTTGCGGGGTAACAGCTCTGGTTGCGACGTGAGAGCGTCGCTGTCGGGAGCGGGCCCCCCGGGGTCCCGCTCTTTTTTTATGGCTTCGGCCGGAGCGCGGCGGATGGGCCGAGGATGACGGACGATTCCGAGACGAGGTTCTGGCGCGAGACGGGTGCGGCGGCGCGGGTCGCCGCGCTCGTCGAGCCCGTGCTCGCGGATCTCGGCTACCGGCTCGTGCGGGTGAAGCTGTCGAGCCAGAACGGGCAGACGCTCCAGATCATGGCCGAGCGCCCCGACGGGACGATGAGCGTGGAGGATTGCGAGACCGCGAGTCGCGCGATCTCGCCCGTGCTCGACCTCGAGGACCCGGTCGCGGGCGCCTACCATCTCGAGCTTTCCTCGCCCGGCATCGACCGGCCGCTCGTGCGGGCCGGCGATTTCGAGCGCTGGGCCGGCCACGAGGTGAAGATCGAGCTCGCGACGCCGTTCGCCGGTGGCGCGCATGACGGCCGCAAGCGCTTCCGCGGCCTCGTGCGGGGCGCGGAGGATGGCCGCGCCACGATCGAGCTCAAGGACGTGCGCGAGGGCGAGGACCCGCTCGTGCGCATCCCGCTCGCCGAGATCGGCGAGGCCCGGCTCGTCCTGACGGACGCGCTCATTCGCGAATCCCTGCGCCGGGGCAAGGCGGGCGAGGCCGAGGACGACAACGTCGTCCCGCTCGCCCCGCGCCGGCGCGAAACCCAGACGCCCTGAAGGAGGACAACATGGCCGTCAGCGCCAACAGGCTCGAGCTTCTGCAGATCGCCGACGCCGTCGCCCGCGAGAAGGTCATCGACCGCTCGATCGTCGTCGCCGCCATGGAGGACGCGATCGCGAAAGCCGCCCGCTCCCGCTACGGCGCCGAGACGGACGTCCACGCCGAGATCCACCCGCGCACGGGCGAGCTGCGCCTGTCGCGCCACCTGCTCGTCGTCGAGCAGGTCGAGAACGACTCGACCGAGATCGCCCTCGAGGAGGCGCGGCGCCGCAACCCCGCCGCCCAGGTCGGGGACGCGATCTCGGAGCCGCTGCCGCCCTTCGATTTCGGCCGCATCGCCGCCCAATCGGCGAAGCAGGTGATCGTCCAGAAGGTCCGCGACGCCGAGCGCGAGCGCCAATACGACGAGTACAAGGACCGGATCGGCGAGATCATCAACGGCCTCGTCAAGCGGGTCGAGTACGGCAACGTCATCATCGACCTGTCGGGGCGCGGCGAAGGCATCGTGCGCCGCGACGAGCTCATTCCGCGCGAGACCTTCCGGCCGGGCGACCGCATCCGCGCCTACCTGTTCGACGTCCGGCGCGAGGCGCGCGGGCCGCAGATCTTCCTGTCGCGCACGCATCCGCAGTTCATGGCGAAGCTCTTCGCCTCCGAGGTGCCGGAGATCTACGACGGCATCGTCGAGGTGAAGGCGGTCGCGCGCGATCCGGGCTCCCGCGCCAAGATCGCCGTCACGTCGCGCGATTCCTCCATCGATCCCGTCGGCGCCTGCGTCGGCATGCGCGGCTCGCGCGTGCAGGCCGTCGTCGCCGAGCTCCAGGGCGAGAAGATCGACATCATTCCCTGGTCCTACGACCGGGCGACCTTCATCGTGAACGCGCTGCAGCCGGCAGAGGTGGTCAAGGTCGTGCTCGACGAGGAGAACGAGCGCATCGAGGTCGTGGTGCCGGACGAGCAGCTCTCGCTCGCGATCGGCCGGCGCGGCCAGAACGTTCGGCTCGCCTCGCAGCTGACGGGCTGGGACATCGACATCCTGACGGAGGCCGAGGAATCCGAGCGCCGTCAGAAGGAGTTCACGGAGCGCACGAACCTCTTCATGGCGGCGCTCGACGTGGACGAGGTCGTCGGCCAGCTCCTCGCGGCCGAAGGCTTCCGCTCCGTCGAGGAGCTCGCGGGCGCGGATGCCGGCGACATCGCCTCCATCCAGGGCTTCGACGAGGACACGGGCGCCGAGATCCAGCGCCGCGCCCAGGAATACCTCGACCGGCTCGAGGCCGAGCAGGACGCGCGCCGCCGCGAGCTCGGCGTCGAGGACGAGCTGCGCGAGATCGACGGGGTCACGACCGCGATGCTGGTCGCGTTCGGCGAGAACGACGTGAAGAACGTCGAGGATCTGGCGGGCTGCGCGACGGACGACCTCGTCGGCTACACGGAGGGGCGCGGCCAGGAGGCCGTGCGTCATTCCGGCTTCCTCGACGGTTTCGAGCTGTCGCGGGCCGAGGCGGAGGCGATGATCATGGCGGCCCGGATCAAGGCGGGCTGGATCGAGCCCGAGCCGGAGGTCCCCGAGGGCCAGGAGGGCGAGCTCGCCGAGGCCGAGGCTCAGCCGAGCTGAGCCGGACGACCGGCCGCGGGCCGCGATGCCGAAGCACATCCCGGAGCGCACCTGCCTCGTGACCCGGGAGGCGCGCCCGCAGGGCGAGCTTCTGCGCTTCGCGCTCGGTCCCGAGAACGAGGTCGTGCCCGACCTCAAGGGCAATCTGCCGGGGCGGGGCGCCTGGGTCACGCCGACGGCCGAGGCCGTCGCTCAGGCCGCGCGTCGCCGCCTGTTCTCGCGCGCCTTCAAGACCGAGGCGCGCGCGCCCGACGACCTCGCCGGGCTCGTCGACGCGCTTCTCGTGCGCGACCTGCAGGGCGCCCTCGCGCTCGCGGTGAAGGCGGGAGCGGCGACGACCGGCTTCGGCAAGGTCGAGGCGGCCTGCCTCAAGGGCGAGGTGCGGGCGCTCGTCCACGCGCGCGAAGCCGCGCCGGATGGGCGGCGCAAGCTCGCCGCGGCATTGCGAAAGGGCGCCCGCGGCCCGATATGGCAATCTCCCCCCTTCGACGACCTCTCCGGCGCAGAATTGGACGTGGCCTTCGGGCGGGAGGGTGTGATACATGCGGCGCTTCTCGCGGGCGCCGGTAGCGAGGGCTGCGTCATACGTTGGCGCCGCCTGCGCCGGTATCGCGGCCTCGGCGACGACGCCGAGCCGAAGCGGGACATCGATCAGGTGAACGACACCGTTGGTGCCGAGCGGGCAGGACAAGCGCTGGATGAGTGATACGAAGACACCGGGTGACAAGACGCTTCACGTCTCGCCGAAGACGCTGTCGCTGAAGCGTCCGGTCGAGCAGAACCTGGTGAAGCAGAGCTTCTCGCACGGGCGGACCAAGTCCGTCGTGGTCGAGACGGTGAAGCGGCGGCCGAGCGGTCCGCCGGCCGCTTCCGCTGCGCCCGC
>JAFAPJ010000620.1 GCA_019247255.1 Methylobacteriaceae bacterium
GCGCATGCACCTCGTCGTTGAGCTCGGCCCGTCGCGGGTGATCGGGAGGACGGTTCACGCGCGCGCTCGCTCGGGGCCAGGCCGCTTCGGCCTCAAGCCAAGCTCGCCCAAGCGGGAGACCGGCGCAAGCGCCGGCCCGGCGCGATCAGCCCACCTGGGGCGGACGCGTGCGCCGCGCCCGCTGGATGGCGGCGATGCGTTCGGCGTCGCGCGGAAGCGAGAGATAGCGACCGCGCTCGAGGATCTCGAGCGTGTATTCCTCGTAGGTGAGCCCGATCCGCTCCGCCCGTGCGAGGCGGCTCAGCGCGACGTCGCGCGAGGCCGGGCGCCAAGCCGCGCGGTGCGCCGCCTTCCAGGCGAAATAGGTCCCGACCGGGCCCTCACCCCATTCCGGCCGATGCGGCTCGTCGAGCGGCGGTCCGCCGTTATGCCCTAGACCGGCCCGTTCGTCGGGATCACGGCGCATCGTCGGCGGGCGGCCGAGACTCGGCCGCCGAGACGGGGACGTCCTCCGGCGCGGGCGGGAGAACGCCCACCCGGCGCGCGACCGCGACGATCTCGGCCGCGGTCTCGGCGGGACGCTCCTCGTGGGCGAGATGGCCGAGGCCCTTCTGCATCACGATCGTGGCGCTCGGGACGAGCCGACGCACCTTCTCGGCCGCGGAGGGCGGGATCGCCCGGTCGTTCGAGCCGACGAGCTGGACGAGCGGAACCTTGAGCGTGGGAAGCTCGCGTTCGAGGGCGTCCAGATCCCAGTTCGCCATCATCTCGAGCGCCGCACCGACATGGGAGGGGCTCGACACGACGCGCTCGTAGAGCTCGATCCCGGTCCGGTCGAGCTGCGAGCCCGTCTCGGCGATGAGGCGCTCGACCGACCGGCGCGACGAGAACCAGCTGACGAGGTTCGCCGTGAGCGGGTTCGCGGCGAGGAGCTTGGCGAGCGGCGAGAAGACCTGGCCGGCCGCGCCCCGGAAGGCCAGGAGCGCGCCGTTGAGGCTCACGATCGCCCGCGGGTCGATGTCGCCGGCGAGCGCCATCCGGCACAGGATGGCGACCCCGGCGGAGTGGCCGACGGCGATCTCGGGGGGTGAGCCGAGCGTCCTGACGAGCTCGGCGAGGTCGGCCGCCATTCCGTCCAGCGATTGGCGGCGCGAGGGCGGGCGCGCCGTGAAGCCGTGACCGGGCAGGTCGGGCGCGATCACCTGAAAGTGACGGGCGAGCTGCGGCGCGAGCCCGCGCCAGGAATGCGTGGCGGCCGCCGTGCCGTGGGCGAGGAGCAGGGTCGGCCCCTCCCCCAGGACCTGGACGTGCCACGACAGGCCCGCGGCCCGGACGAAGCGCGAGGAGTCCCGGTTCGGCCAGTCGCGGCCCTCGCGGGCCCAATCGAGGTCGGGGCTCACGAGGCGGCCCGTCCGGCGGCGCGGCCCCGCGGCCCGGCCGCGATCTCGCCCGCCACGACCGCGGCGATGGCGCCCGAGGCCGCGACCGGCAGCGCGACGTAGCTCGCGTCGAGCGCCGCCGCGAGGGTGCGGGCTGCCTCGCCGGGGCGCGGCGCCGTGTCGATCACGAGGGAGCGGGCCGGCGAGGCGCGCAGCCGCCGCGCGGCAAGCTCCGCGTCGCGGGTCGCGGGTTCGCGGCCCGTCGTTCCGTCGCGGGCGACGTTGGCGCGACCGTCCGTCAGGAAGACGACGAGGGCGCTTCCGCCGGCGCGCAGGGTCGTATCCGCGAGAGCGAAGGCCCCGTCGATCGCGGCCGCGAGCGGCGTCCCGCCGCCACCCGGCAGGGCCGCCAGGCTGCGCTTCGCCCGGGCAAGGGAGCGGGTCGGCGGCAGGAGGATCTCGGCCCCCTGCCCGCGAAAGGCGATGAGGGCCGCCCGGTCGCGCCGGACGTAGCATTCCGCGAGGAGCCGCTCGACGGCGCCCTTCGCCTCCGCCATGCGGTGCAACGCGGCGGAGCCCGAGGCGTCCACGACGAAGATCGTGGTGGTCTCCTGCCGGCGCTTGAAGCGCTTGACCCGCAGGTCATCGCGACGCACGGCCAGCCGGGCATCGCCGGCCGGGCGTCGCAGCCGCTGCCAGGGCGCCGCGGCCGTCACGGTCGCCAGGAGGTCGAGCCGTGCCCCGCGGCGCGGGTCTCCGCGGCGTGCGCCGACCGGGCGGCCGCTCCGGAGCGAGCGGCCCTGGGCGCCGGACCCGGCACCGCCCCGGCTTCGCCCGCCCTGCCCGAGCCGGAGGCCGGCCAGGAGGTCGGGCGGGATCGCGGCCGCAAGGGCAGCGACCGCGATCTCGGTCAAGGCGTCGAGATCGGGCTCGCCCGGCTCGTCCTCGCGGCCCGTCTCGGACGGGGGCGGCGGCGGTTCGGCCGCTTGCTCCTCCTCGCGGGACGGCGGGGGCGCTGGAAGCCGCGTCGCGCGCGGCGCGAGGACGAGTCGGCAGGCGGCCGCGATCTCCGCCTCGCCGACGGCCTCGCGGCCCGCGAGCGCGG
>JAFAPJ010000083.1 GCA_019247255.1 Methylobacteriaceae bacterium
GCCGAGCACGTCGCACAGACGCCGGAACTGCCCGTCGTTGCCGCAGGCGACGATGACGTGGCCGTCGGCCGTCGGGAACACCTGGTAGGGGACGATCGAGGTATGCGCGTTGCCGGTCCTCGGCGGCGGCTCGCCGGTCAGGAGATAGACCATCGCCTGGTTGCCCATGACCGAGATCTGCGTGTCGAGGAGCGCCATGTCGATCTGGCAGCCGCGCCCCGTGCGCTCCCGGCCGATGAGGGCCGCCTGGACCGCGTTCGCTGCGTAGAGGCCGGTGAACACGTCCGCGTAGGCGACCGCGGTCTTCAGCGGCTCGCCGTCCGGCTCGCCCGTCAGCGACATGATCCCGGCCATGCCCTGGACCATGAAATCGTAGCCGCCCCGATGCGCGTAGGGCCCGTCCTGCCCGAAGCCGGTGACGGAGCAGTAGACGAGCCCCGGGTTCGCGGCAGCGAGCGAGGCGTAGTCGAGCCCGTACTTGGCGAGTCCTCCCACCTTAAAGTTCTCGAGCACAACGTCCGCATGCGCCGCCAGGCGCCGGACGGTCGCCTGCCCGGCCTCGCTCTCGAGGTCGAGCTCGATCGAGCGCTTGCCCCGGTTCGTCGAGTGAAAGTAGCCCGCGGACAGAGCCCCGCCCGCGGCGGCCTCGACGAAGGGCGGTCCCCAGCTCCGCGTATCGTCGCCTTGGCCCGGCCGCTCGACCTTGACGACGTCGGCCCCGAGATCGGCGAGCAGCTGGCCGGCCCAGGGACCGGCCAGGATGCGGGCGAGCTCGAGAACCCGGATTCCCGCGAGGGGCTTCGTCGACATCAGCCGATCGCCGGTCGCCTCAGAAGAACGCCTGCAGGCCGGTGATCGCCCGGCCCAGGATCAAGGCGTGGACGTCGTGCGTCCCCTCGTAGGTGTTGACCGTCTCGAGGTTCTGGGCGTGTCGCATGACATGATATTCGCCCATGATCCCGTTGCCGCCCAGCATGTCGCGGGCCGTGCGCGCGATGTCGAGCGCCTTGCCGCAATTGTTGCGCTTCACGATGGAGATCATCTCGGGAGCCATGCGGCCCTCGTCGAAGAGACGGCCGACGCGGAGCGAGCCCTGCAGGCCGAGCGCGATCTCGGTCTGCATGTCGGCGAGCTTCTTCTGCACGAGCTGGGTCTGGGCGAGGGGGCGGTTGAACTGCTTGCGGTCGAGCGTGTATTGGCGCGCCCGGTGCCAGCAATCCTCGGCGGCGCCCATCGCGCCCCAGGAGATACCGTAGCGGGCGCGGTTGAGGCAGCCGAACGGCCCTTTCAGCCCGGACACGTTCGGAAGGAGGTGGTCCTCGGACACCTCGACGCCGTCCATCACGATCTCGCCCGTGATGGAAGCGCGGAGCGAGAGCTTGCCGCCGATCTTCGGGGCGGACAGACCCTTCATGCCCTTCTCGAGCACGAAGCCGCGGATCTGGTCGCCATGGGCGGCCGATTTCGCCCACACCACGAAGACGTCGGCGATCGGCGCGTTCGAGATCCACATTTTGGCGCCGGAGATCCGGTAGCCGCCCGGGATCTTCTCGGCCCGGGTCTTCATGCCGGCCGGATCCGAGCCGGCGTCCGGCTCCGTGAGGCCGAAGCAGCCGACATATTCGCCGGAGGCGAGCTTCGGCAGGTAGCGCTTGCGCTGGTTCTCGTCGCCGTAAGCGTAGATCGGGTACATGACGAGCGAGGACTGAACGCTCATCATCGAGCGGTAGCCGGAATCGATCCGCTCGACCTCCCGCGCGACGAGGCCGTAGGCGACGTAGCTCGCGCCTGCGCAGCCGTAATCCTCGGGTAAGGTTACCCCGAGAAGCCCGAGCTCGCCCATCCGGCTGAAGATCGACCGATCGGTGGTCTCGTTCGCGTAAGCGTCGACGATTCCCGGCAGGAGCTGCTCCTGCGCGAAGGACCGGGCGGTATCCCGGATCATGCGTTCGTCGTCGGACAGCTGATCGTCAAGGAGAAACGGGTCGTCCCAGCGGAACGCGCCCGACGGGGTCTTGGCGACGGCCGGCTCATAGCTCTGGATCGCCTGGCTCATGATCACCTCCGAACGGCTCTTGCAGGCTCGCGATGCCGTTCTCTTACACCCCTCAAAACTCCGGCACAGCCCATTGGCGGGCCGAAAGCTTTTGATTTCGGGGCCCGAGTGTGGTATCCAAACAACTCCGGCGAATTGGGCCCGGAGCACTGGGCTGTACCAGGCTTCACCACAGGATACGGCGTAGCGATCCGTCCGGGGCGATGCTCCGCGTCAACGGTCAAACTCGTCCTTTCGTGGAGACACAGCCGCCATCGTCTCGTCCGCGGTCCAATGCGGGCGCGAACCAGGGAGCTTGTCCGTATGACGACTCAGAAGAAGACGGCCGCGCGGCAGGGTTACAAGACCGGGGAAGCGATCGTCTACCCGGCCCATGGCGTCGGCCGGATCACCGCGATCGAAGAGCAGGAGATCGCGGGCTTCAAGCTCGAGTTGTTCGTCGTCGCTTTCGAGAAGGACAAGATGGTGCTTCGCGTGCCGACCGCGAAGGCCGCGAGCGTGGGTCTGCGCAAGCTCGCCGAGCCGGACGCCATGAACAAGGCGCTCGAAGTCCTGACCGGCCGCGCCCGAATAAAGCGCACGATGTGGTCGCGCCGGGCGCAGGAATACGAGGCGAAGATTAATTCGGGCGACCTCATCTCCGTGGCCGAGGTCGTGCGCGACCTGCACCGGTCCGAGGCGCAGCCCGAGCAGTCCTACAGCGAGCGGCAGCTCTACGAGGCGGCGCTCGACCGGGTCGTGCGCGAGCTGTCGCATGTGAACAAGATCACGGATACGGAGGCTCTCAAGCTCATCGAGGCCTCGCTGGCGAAGTCGCCCAAGCGGGTGAAGCCGGCCGAGGGCGCCGAGGCCGAGCTTCAGGACGAGGCGGCCTGAGGCCTGCTCTCATCCCCGAGACCGGGCCCGGCCGTCGCGCCGGGCCTTTTCGTATCTGGCCGACTTGAGCCGGAGAGCCGTCCGAGCAGACCCGCCGCCGACGGCCAGGCGTAGCGCAGAACCGGGATCGCGCTTCCGTCCGGTTCGTCCTTCGTCAGCGCCTCGACCACTTCGCCGCTCCAGGCATCGTAGGCGGCGCGGGCACGGGCATTCGCCTCGATGACGTAGAGGTAGGCCGGGCGAGAAAGGGCATCGGCGGGGAGGGCGCGGAGCGCCGCCGCGAGCACGTACCCGCCAAGCCCTCGCCCCTTGCGTGCCGGATCGACATGCAGATTGTCGATGAGCGTGCCCCAGCGAGGATCGGCCTCGGCCTCGAGGCAGGCGAAGGCCGCCAGCGGCCCCGGCCCGGTCTCCGCGACCGCGATTACGCGTCGCGACAGCCCTTCGGCGAAGCGGTCCTGCCAGACCCGCCGCCGCTCGGCCTCGATC
>JAFAPJ010000212.1 GCA_019247255.1 Methylobacteriaceae bacterium
GTCGCTCGCACCGGCCGGCTCTACGCCTACGAGCATTACGGCATCGAGCCGGACATCCTCGCCTCGGCCAAAGGGATCGGCGGCGGCTTCCCGATGGGCGCGTGCCTGGCGACCCGCGAGGCGGCGGCGGGCATGGTGGCGGGCAGCCACGGGACGACCTTCGGGGGCAACCCGCTCGCGATGGCGGTCGGCAACGCCGTGCTCGACGTGGTTCTGGCCGATGGCTTCCTCGACCATGTGCAGCAGACCGCGCTCCTCTTTCGCCAGCGCCTCGCAGAGCTGAAGGACCGCCATCCCGGGATCGTCGCGGAGGTGCGCGGCCACGGGCTCATGATGGGGCTGAAGCTCCATGTCCCGAACACCGCCTTCGTGAAGGCGGCCGAGGCGGCCGGCCTCCTCGTGATCGCGGCCGGCGACAACGTCGTGCGCCTGCTGCCGCCGCTCGTGATCGGCGGCGAGGAGGTCGGCGAAGCCTTCGCTCGGCTCGACCGCGCGGCCTCGGCGCTCGAGGCCGAGATGAGGGAACAGGCCGCGTGACGAACGGATCGGCGCCGCGCCACTTCCTCGATCTCGCGGACTTCTCGGGCGCCGATCTGCGGCGCCTCCTCGAATCGAGCGCCGCGCTGAAGAGCCGGCGCCGCAAGGGGACGCGCGCGGCCGAGCGGCCGCTCGAAGGGCGCATGCTCGCCATGATCTTCGACAAGCCCTCGACCCGCACGCGCGTCTCCTTCGACGTTGCGATGCGCGAGCTCGGCGGCGAGACGGTCGTGCTCTCGGGCAGCGAGATGCAGCTCGGTCGCGGCGAATCGATCGCCGACACGGCGCGCGTCCTGTCGCGCTACGTCGACGCGATCATGATCCGGGTGCTCGATCACGGGACGCTGCTCGAGCTCGCGCGCCACGCGACCGTGCCGGTCATCAACGGGCTCACGAAGGTCTCGCATCCCTGCCAGGTGATGGCGGACGTGCTGACCTTCGAGGAGCATCGTGGCCCGATCCGCGGCCGCACGGTCGCCTGGGCGGGCGACACCAACAACGTGCTGGCCTCCTGGGTCCAGGCGGCCGCGCGGCTCGACTTCAAGATCAACGTGGCGACCCCGGCCGAGCTCGCGCCCGGCCCCGAGCTCGTCGATTGGGCTCGGCGCGAGAAGGTCGAGCTTACGCTGACGAGCGACCCCTACGAGGCAGTCGCCGAAGCCGACCTCGTGGTCACCGATTGCTGGGTCTCGATGGGCGACGAGGAGGAGGCGGTGAACCGCCATAACCTGCTCGCGCCCTACCAGGTCAACGAGCGGCTGATGGCCTCTGGACGCCGCGACCCGATCTTCATGCATTGCCTGCCGGCCCATCGCGGCGAGGAGGTGACGGACGGCGTCATCGACGGGCCGCGCTCGGTCGTGTTCGACGAGGCCGAGAACCGGCTGCATGCGCAGAAAGGCATCCTGGCCTGGTGCCTGGGCACGGGAGCGCCCGGGGCGGAGGGCGCCGCGGCCGGCGCGTCATGAGCGAGGTCCGGCACGAGGGAGCCGACGACGTCGTGCTCCCCTTCGCCGTGGAGGCGCTCGACGTCCGCGGCCGCGCGGTCCGGCTCGGGTCCGCGCTCGACGCGCTTCTCGACCGGCACGGCTATCCGGACGCGGTCGCGCGCGTCCTCGGCGAGGCTGTGGCCCTGACGGCGCTCCTCGGCTCCTCCCTCAAATTCGAGGGTCGCTTCCAGCTGCAGACGAAGTCCGACGGGCCGATCGACATGATCGTCGTCGATTTCGATGCGCCCGACCGGCTGCGCGCCTATGCCCGCTTCGACCCGGCCCGCGTCGAGGCGGCCTCGGCGCATGCCCGCACGGGCGAGCTTCTCGGCGAGGGCATTCTCGCCATGACGATCGACCAGGGGTCGGAGCTCAGCCGCTACCAGGGCGTCGTCTCGCTCGAGGCCGGCGGCTTCGAGGCGGCCGCCCACCAGTATTTCCGGCAATCGGAGCAGATCCCGACGCGCGTCCGCCTCGCGGTCGCGGAGGAATTCGCCGAGGGGCGCCGCCGCTGGCGAGCGGGCGGGCTCCTCGTCCAGTTCCTGCCCTCCTCGCCCGATCGGGCCCGCGCGGCCGACCTGCCTCCCGGCGACGTGCCCGCCGATCATCCCTCGCGCACGGCCGAGACGCCGAGCGAGGACGAATCCTGGACGGAGGCGAAGGCTCTCACCGACACGATCGAGGACCACGAGCTCGTCGATCCGGCGGTCTCGAGCGAGCGGCTC